>JBBISZ010000101.1:0-8824 GCA_037441045.1 Deltaproteobacteria bacterium
GATCCTTAAATCTAAAGAATGTGACATTTCAATGTAGTAATAAAGTGTGACATGAGATTTTAGTAATAACAGATATAACTTGAAAAATTGTTTGATTTGCATATAAACTTTATTGGAAAAGAGCCATCTTTAGTAAAGATATTGTAGGATTGATTTAATCAAAAAAGGAGATAGTATTATGGGAAGAAGGAATGAGAAGATCTGTGGAAAATTAAAATCAGAGTTTCTGGTTATTTTTGTTATAATGTTGAGAATAATATTTGGGTCACGAGATGCCTCTGGAGCCACTGCGATTGACGGGTTCGACCCGAATGCAGAGGGCTATGTTTATTCCATAGCGATCCAGTCAGACGGAAAGATATTAGTAAAAGGAATTTTTACATTGACAAAATAGATAATTGCATTTATAAACTGCCTTCGCTCCTTTATAGGCACGTAGCTCAGGGGCTAGAGCGCTGCTCTGACACGGCAGAGGTCGACGGTTCGAGACCGTCCGTGCCTATTTATTAATCTATTGGGAGCATTTATTATTATGAATATGGAAGGTAATAGAGAATGCAAATCACTTATGAAGGTAATTCAGTTGAGTTTGAATCCAGCATCACCGGTTTTGATTTATTAAAAAAATTAGACCTACCAAAATCAATAATAGCACTCAAAATAAATGGTAATCTTTCGGATCTCAGGTCTATTATTCAAAATGGCGCAATCGTTGAGCCCATAAAAATAGATTCAAAGGATGGGCTTCAAATACTCAGACACTCCACTTCTCATATAATGGCAGATGCTGTAAAGAGGCTTTTCGGGAACAATGTAAAAATTACAATTGGACCAAGTATTGAAGATGGTTTTTACTATGATTTTGACATTGATAAGCCTTTTGAGCCTTCAGATCTGGAAAAGATAGAAAATGAGATGAAAAAGATTATTAAGGAAAATGTCCCTTTTATTAGAGAGGAGATTCCTTACGAAAAGGCGCTTGAACTCTTCTCTTCTATGGGAGAGACATACAAAGTAGAATTGATCAATGAACTCAAAGATGCCAGAATCTCCATATACAGACACGGAAATTTTGTAGATCTCTGTAGAGGTCCACACATACCATCTACTGGATATGTAAAGGCGTTCAAACTTCTCAGCACCGCCGGGGCATACTGGCGTGGAGATGAGAATAATAAGATGCTGCAGAGAATATATGGGACTGCATTCGCAACAAAAGAAGAACTTGAGGAATATATCAAAAAAATAGAAGAGGCAAAGAGAAGAGACCATCGCAGACTCGGAACAGCACTGGACCTTTATTCTACAACAGATGAGGTAGGTGGAGGATTGATAATCTGGCACCCGAGAGGTGGATTTGTTCGCACCATGGTAGAAAATTACTGGCGTGAACAACATTTTAAGAGAGGCTACAGCATAGTCTTCTCCCCTCACATCGGAAGAGCCGACCTATGGAAGACATCGGGGCATCTGGATTTCTACAAAGAAAATATGTACTCTCCAATGGATATTGACAATTTTGAATATTATGTAAAGCCGATGAACTGTCCTTTTCATATACAGATATATAAATCAAGAACAAGATCCTACAAAGATCTCCCGATTAGATATGCTGAATTAGGTACAGTATATAGATATGAGAGATCAGGGGTTTTGCACGGACTTTTAAGAGTTAGAGGTTTTACACAGGATGATGCACATATATTCTGTACACCCGAGCAACTAAAAGATGAAGTTATTGGAGTGGTCCAGTTCGCCGTTGATCTATTCAGGACATTCGGTTTTGACAACTATGAGGCATATCTTGCCACCAGACCTGATAAGGCGGTTGGAGATATCCAGAAATGGGAAGAGGCTACCAACTCTCTCAGGGAAGCTGCAGAGAAGATGAACATCAAACTCAATGTAGAAGAAAAAGGTGGGGCTTTTTATGGTCCCAAGATAGATCTCAAAATAAAGGACTCTCTGGGGCGTGAGTGGCAATGTACCACTGTACAGTTTGATTTCAATCTGCCTGAGAGATTTGATATCTCATATATTGGGGCAGACAATCAGAAGCACAGACCTTATATGGTTCATAGAGCACTCCTGGGTTCAATGGAGAGATTCTTTGGAATTCTAATAGAACATTATGCAGGTGCCTTCCCTGTCTGGTTAAGCCCAGAACAGGTAATTATTCTACCTGTATCAGAAAAATTTAACGATTATGCCCAAAAAGTAAATTCTATTCTCTGCTCAAAAGGTTTTAGAAGTCTTATAGATCTGAGAAACGAGAAACTCTCATATAAGATTAGAGAGGCAGAGTTAATGAAGATCCCCTTTATGGCTATTGTTGGAGAAAAAGAGACTCAGTCAAACACACTCTCAATTAGAACCAGAGGTAAAGAGGATCTCGGCGCTATGTCAATTGAATCTTTTATAGAGAGGTTATTAAGCCTCTCAAAGATACCATTTTAGTCAACCATACCCAAGGAGGTTTGCCATAAGTACCAAAGAACTAAGAATCAATCAGCAGATTAAGGTCAGAGAGGTGAGGCTTATTGACACGGAAGGGAAGATGGTAGGTATTGTACCAATAGAAGTTGCGCTTGAAAGTGCCAGACAGAATGGACTGGATCTGGTGGAGATAGTCCCCAATCAGAATCCGCCTATCTGTAAGATCATTGATTATGGTAAATACAAGTATCAGGAAAAGAAAAAGGCACAGGCTGCCAAGGCAAAACAGACAGTCGTTGAGATCAAAGAGATAAAGCTGAGACCTCGTACAGAAGAGCATGACCTCAATTTCAAGATAGCACACATCAGAAGGTTTATTCAGGAAGGAAATAAGGCAAAGGTAGCAATTGTCTTCAGGGGAAGGGAGATGCAGCATATAGAGGTTGCACAGCCTCTTGTAGATAAAATTATAAAGATGACTGAGGATATTGCCAGGATAGAATCTCCACCAAAACTTGAAGGAAGAGCAATAATAATGTTATTAACCAAAAAATAATCCAAAGGAGTACCTACAATGCCAAAGATCAAGACAAAATCAGGAGCCGCAAAAAGAATTAAAAAACTTAAATCTGGACTCTTTAAAAGGGCAAAGGCTTACAAGAGCCATATTCTCGGATTTAAGGACAGAAAAAGAAAGAGAAATCTGAGAAAACAGACATACGTTGCAAAGGCCAATCTTAAACAGGTCAGGAGATTATTACCCAACTAATTTCGATTTAAATCTGGAGGTTTTATATGCCAAGAGTAAAAGGTGGAACCAAGACAAGAAGAAGACACAAGAAGATTCTTAAACTTGCAAAGGGAAACTTTGGTGGAAGATCCAGGGTTTATAAAATCGCTGTACATACGGTACATCGTGGACTCGCATACGCATTCACGGGGAGAAAAAACAAGAAAAGAGACTATAGGTCCCTATGGATAGAACGAATAAATATCGCAGTCTCCAGAATGGGCCTTACATATAGCAAATTTATGAATCTTCTCAAGAAGGCAAATATTGGACTGGACAGAAAGATGCTTGCCCATATCGCAGTAAATGATGCAGATGGTTTTGCAAAGATAGTAGAGGCTGTCAGGGCATAAACCATTAAAATGGAAAAATTTGAAAATATTCGAACCGAATTCTTATCAGAACTGAATAATATCGGTTCATTAAAAGAACTTGAAAATATCAGGCTTAAGTATCTTGGGGCAAAAGGGGTTGTAACATCCCTCCTAAAAGAGATAGGAAAACTTCCGCAGGAGGAGAGAAAGCCATTTGGGGCAAAAGTAAATGAGCTAAAAAATTTTATTGATAGTCACATATCGGAGAAGAAAGAGACTCTTTTTGCCGAAGAGATAAATAAGAAGCTTATTTATGAGACAATAGATATTACACTACCTGGCAGAAAAATCCCACGAGGTTCCATACACCCCATTTCGAGAACCCTTGAAAATATTACAGATATCTTTTTCAGACTCGGCTATGAGATTGAATATGGACCTGAGATTGAGTATGACAAATACAACTTCGAGATGCTCAATATACCCCCGCTCCACCCTGCCAGGGATATGCAGGCGACATTCTACATTTCACATAATACGGTCTTAAGGACTCACACCTCTCCTGTACAGATCAGGACAATGCTCAAAAAAAGTCCACCAATCAAAATAATATCGCCCGGAACGGTATATAGATGTGATTCAGATGCAACACATACCCCGATGTTCCATCAGGTTGAAGGGCTTCTGGTAGATAGAGATGTAACCTTTGAAGATCTGCTGGGAACTATTGTCTTCTTCCTAAAAGCCTTCTTTGGAGAAGACACAAAGACACGATTCAGGGCATCTTACTTTCCTTTTACTGAGCCGAGCGCTGAGGTAGATATACAGTGCCAGATATGTTATGGAAAAGGTTGCAATATTTGCAAAAACACAGGATTTCTGGAAGTGATGGGATGCGGGATGGTAAATCCTGTTGTTTTAAGAAATGTCAATATTAACCCCGAACAATTTACAGGTTTTGCTTTCGGGATGGGTGTAGAAAGAATGGCTATGTTAAAGTATAGAATACCGGATCTACGGCTATTTTTTGAAAATGACTTAAGATTTTTAAGGCAGTTTTGATATGAGAATTTCCCTTGACTGGTTAAAAGACTTTATAGACCTTCCTGAAGATACAAATCGCATTATTGAATCCCTAACTCTGAATGGATTTCAGGTAGAAAACATTATAAAACCCTATAAATCTATCCACAAGGATCTCAAGATAGTCAAAATAATAAAAGCAGACCCGCACCCATCAAGGGAAGAGCTCACGGTTGTAAGAATACTCGATAATGTATCAGAACATACTGTAATATGTGGTGCAAAGAATGTAAGAGTGGGTGCAACAGGCGTATGGGCTCCGCCCGGATCTGAGGTATCCGGACATCAGATAAACGAGAGGAAGTTTGGAGCGATTGAATCCAGTGGTATGTTACTCTCATTGATGGAACTCGGGCTTGAGGAGAAATCTACAGGGATCTGGTTATTCAATTTCAAAGGTAAGATAGGCACAAGACTTTCAGATATTCTGAAACCTGATGATACCGTACTTGAAATAAATATTACACCAAACAGGGGAGATGCACTCTCTCATATTGGTATTGCTAGAGAACTTTCTGCATACTTTGATATCCCTCTCAGAACACCACCGATAGATTTTGAATCGGTTGACAGAGAATCACCAATTAGCATAAATATTGAAAATGACACCGCCTGCCCTATCTATCAGGGTACTTATGCAGAAAATATCGTTATTAAAGAATCTGAAATAAAAATTCAGAAGCGTCTGATAGAATCTGGACTCAGACCTATAAATAATATTGTTGATCTCTCAAACTACATAATGCTCGAGACGGGACATCCAACACACACATTCGACTACAATTACCTTAAAGGCCAGAAGATTATTGTAAGAAACGCAATGGATCAAGAAAAGATCACACTGCTCAATGGAGTTACATTATCTCTAAACAGGAATAACCTGGTTATCTGTGATGAAAAAACGGCACTCGCTCTTGCAGGTATAATGGGTGGAGAATATAGTTCTATTGTTGATTCTACAGATAAAATTCTTCTGGAATGTGCAGTCTTCGATCCTGACTCCATAAGAAATACAACCTCAATGCACAATGTAAGTTCAGATTCCTCATACCGATTTGCGCGGGGTGTAGACACATCCACAGTTGATTATGCTTCAAAGAGATTTATGCGACTATTAAAAGAGGAATTGCCAGATGCTGTTGTATACAGAGGTATTCTTGTTAAAAGAGGAGATATCGATCAGAAGAAGAAAATTAGATTTAGATATGAAAAATGTAAAAGAATTCTAAATCGGGACTGTGGTAGAGATTTTATCAAGAAGATACTTATTTCGCTTGGATTTAAGATTGATGAGGAGGATTCAGAGTCAATTAACCTCACCGGGCCCTCTCACCGATACGATAATTCTATGGAAGAGGATATTATTGAAGAGGTCGCAAGGATATATGGATATAATAGATTTGGGATTAGACTTCCTCACACTGAGACATTTGATACCGAACTCAACCTAAAAGATGCCTTTACAAGGAAGATTCGATATCTTCTGTCAAATCTTGGCTTATCAGAGGTTATTAATTATACATTCATTTCAGAGGATACAAATTCTATATTTGCAACTTCTGAACAGATTCTTATAAAAAATCCAATTGCACAGGATATGATTTCAATGAGGAAGTCAATTCTACCTTCCCTCATTAATAATGCCATACTCAACATCAGCAGACAGAATAAGAACATAAGGCTCTTTGAATCTGGAAGTGTTTTTTATAAGAGAGAGGAAATTACGGAAGAGTTACATCTGGGGATTTTGCTTTCAGGCAATAGATTTGACAGAGTCTGGTCACAACCCCAGATAGAATATGATTTTTACGACCTTAAGGGAATTCTGGAGATAATATTTGATTCACTCAAAATAGATAAGATAAATTTTCTGGCACAGGATATACCCAATTTTCTACATCCCAGAATTGCTGCAACAATAGAGATTAATGGCAAAAAGACGGGTTTATTGGGCGAGATCCATCCAAACCTGCTAAAAAAACTTGATATCAGACAGAAACTATTTGTTGCAGAATTAAATCTTGATATTCTATTTGAGGCATTTAAAGAGGCAGCCATTCTGTTTAAGGCATACTCACCATTTCCTGCCGTAGATCGAGATATTGCTCTGGTAATTGATAGACAGATAACATCCAGGGAACTTATCAACGAGATTCGCAATATGAATATTCCACTCATTGAAGAGATAGAAATTTTTGACCTCTATGAAGGAAAGGGGATAGAAGAGGGGAAGAAAAGTATAGGAATTGCTTTAAAATACCGTTCGGGAGAATCTACCCTTACTGATGAAGTGATAGAAAAGATACATTCAAAGATAATTGACAATCTCTCAAAAAAGTTTTATGCAAGGCTCAGATAGCTGATTTTTAGAGGGCTAACCCAAATGCATAACAATCTGACCGATATAGATGAAACTTTTTTAGAAGATTTTGTAATTCCAAAATACAAGCAAAAACCGTATTATTACATAAAAGAAGTTAGTGAAATAATAGAAGAAAAGCAACATGTAATCAGATTCTGGGAATCTGAATTCAAAGATATAGTAAAGCCGATGAGAGGCAGAGGCAATCGTAGACTGTTCAGGAAATCAGATATTGATACTATATTACTGATCAAACACCTTCTCAAGGTAAAGAAATTTACAATAGGTGGTGCAAAAAAAATCCTTAAAAAAAGGGATTTAAGAGAACTGATAAAGGAGGAGGCACTCACACCTAACACAGCTGACAAGGTCAGGTTTCTGACAGAACAGATAAAGATACTCATTGAAGATATGGAGAGACTTAGAAATAGCCTCACAATTTAATAATTCTTCACTTGCCAATGAAATATTGTTATGTAATAAATAAACTATGAATACAGGTAATATTACAATTTTGATTGCAGATGATGAAGAGGTAAATCTTAACCTATATAAGGAATCTCTGAAAAATGAAGGGTATAATATTCTTACTGCAAGGAATGGAATTGAGGCACTTGAATTGGCTGTAAGCAAAGAGCCTGATTGTATTGTCTCGGATGTTGTAATGCCTCAGATGACAGGACTTGAACTTGCAAAAACGCTCAAGGCAAATCCAGTCACTGCTTTTATCCCGATAATTCTCGTCACAGGACTCACCGATTTTGATGATATAATCAAAGGTCTCTCCACAGGCGCTGATGACTATCTGACAAAACCTGTAAATATTATAGAACTGCAGACACGGATAAGAGGAGCGCTTAAGACAGGAGAGTTGCAAAAGGCACTCAAGTCAGCCAATAGAACTATCGCTACTCTAACAAACTACTCTACCCGTCTTATTTCACAGTTCAATCCGATGAACTTCAATTATGATGCATATATACAGTATATTATTGAAATCTTCCTTTCAAGTACAGATGAATCTATAAGAAATAGACCATGGGCAATTTTCTACGGGCACATAAAGAATAAAGACATAAATGGTGAGATTATCTATACAGGAGAGAATGAACTTCTGGAATCCAGATACATAACTATTCCGATAGAGACATTCCTGAATGAATCCAACAAAACATTATCTGTGTTTTTTAAGAATAACTGCGAAAACATATTTATTGATCTTCCTTTTATAAACGGAAGGAAAAATATAAAAATTAACAATTATGCCTCTATCAGAATAGAACATGAGATAATCATCCTGCTGAATTTTGTATTTAACATTACTCAGTATGATACCGATATTTTAAATCATCTCTTCCTCCTTTGTGAATTTTTTAACAAATTATCCTGTCAAATAAAAGATACAGAAAATGCCTTCAAATATGCAATTGAGGCACTCTCACGAGCCGCAGAGGCAAATGATGAAGATACGGGAAATCATATTATTAGAGTAAACGAATATTCAAAGGCGATAGCAAAAGAACTAAAACTTTCTGACAAATTCGTCGATGAGATATCAACTCAGGCCCAAATGCATGATGTAGGAAAAATTCATATCCATCCAGACATCCTTCGTAAAAATGGACCGCTTACAAAAGAAGAATTTCAGGAGATAAAGAAACATCCTGAGTCAGGTGCAAAAATTTTAGGTGATGAGATCAGGCTCAGAATGGCAAAAAATATAGCATTAACTCACCACGAAAGAGCAGATGGTTCTGGATATCCAAAGGGACTAAAAGGCAATGAGATACCAATTGAAGGGAAGATTGTATCAATCGCTGACATTTACGATGCTCTTAG
>JBBISZ010000102.1:0-8796 GCA_037441045.1 Deltaproteobacteria bacterium
TTGCATATAATTCAACACAAACATCTGGATTTTCTATATCATTGTTTTGCTTTGGACTCTGTAAAATTTACCTCAGGTGCAGATTAACATCTAAAAGATTTTATATTTGATTTATAACCCGATAAAAAGGCTTTCTATACAGAGTTATTTCGAGAGCTACTGTAGACTGTAATAAAATTTACACAACATTAAAAAATACTAAATATTATTAATATAATACCAACTATAACAATTTTAAAAAACTTTATATAGATTGCATCTCTTATTGAGTGTGGAATGAGTGGCAATAGTCCATGTCCATCCTGCATAATAGTATTAACAAGAAGGACCTCAAAAGGAATCATTCCCTTTGAATACATCAGTACAAATATCAGATGAGGACCAGATTCTGGTATCAGGCCAACAAGTATGGCACTGAGATATATCAGATTCTGATGATTTGATACAATCTCTTGAATATCATAAAACCTATCCACAAGTTCTATAATAAACAATACAGAAAATGTAATCATAAAAATCCTTATAAGATGTCTCTTTGCTATATGGTTCCAGATATGTTCATTTAGATAATGCTCTGGAACTGTCAAAACAACGAATGTAGCTATCAGATTGACGATTATTAGAATTATATGTTCGGTAATATCACCAGATTCAAGTACAATTTTGAAGATTAGAAAGAGTATTGATCCAATCAGAAGTAGCAACAGGAGAAAACGAGCTAGAGTCATATTCTTAAGGAGGTTTTTGATCTCCGCAATCTCAAAATAATGAAAATGTTCATCCTCTTCATGAATGCTGGATAATTCACATTCTCTGCAGGTAGTGATTTTAAGGATGGGTATCAACTTATCCACGATAAAACCAGAGAAAACGGCAATGACAAAGGTAATTGATAATAATACTAATGCCTTTTGAGGAAATAACGCAAACATAAAGAGCTCTTCATCTCCTGCAGTTGCAACCATTGTGGCAAAGAGCGCACCAAATGAGATTAATCCCCTCACATAAAATCCAACCACAAGGAAGAGCCCGAGACAGGCTGGAATGAGTCCAAAAAGAGCCCCAAAAAAGTACTGCCTGAACCTGTTACCTTTAATTAACGAACTCATCCTCCCGTGCGTAATTACATTTACATAGTCTATTATAACCATCATTACAAAGACAAAGACAGTAATAATTATAGTCTCACCAGTTATATTTTTTATAAGCCCAATCATTTTACTCTTTTTAAGTACTTACCTCTTGGTCCATCCACAATTATTATCTCACCTGATTTCAAGAGCAAATCGATAACCTCATCCACCTCTTTCATTCTGAGCCCGGTAATAATCTTTAGTTCCTCTCTGGTAACAGGTCTGCGTTTTATTGTCTCAAGTATGACCTCTCTTATCTCAAGGTTTTGAATCCCTGTCTTCTCCTCATCATATCTACCTATTATCTCAGCCGCAGGTTCAAACTTACTGGCAATCTTTTTCAAAAATCCATAGTCTGCCTTCTTTACACCCTCCTCCGCTGGAGGTCTATCCAGTGAATTTAATTGCACCTTATCGGGTCTAATCATTTTTACTACCTCTACAAGCCTGTTTATCTCATCTTCACCATCATTTACACCGGGGATAATAAATATCTCTAAATATATCAGTCCACCAAAACTTGCTCTGAGAGATATAAGTCCATCAATTATCCTTTTTATATCAAGGGATTTTTGAGGTCTGTTTATTCTCAAGAATACATCTTTTGATACAGCATCCAGTGAAGGTATTATTAAATCTACATCTTTTACCTCTCCAATCAGATTTGAATCTGTAAATAGTGTACCATTTGTAAGAAGCGCTACTTTATATTGAGGATAATTTTCTTTTATAAATTTTGTAATCGTCCCAATTCCTGTATTTAATGTGGGTTCTCCTGAGCCTGAATATGTAATATAATCAAGGTCTGGAGCATCTCTTAAAAAGAGTGAAAGTTCGTCTATAATTTCAGAAGCAGGTACATACTCCCTTCTCTCAACTGTCAGGTCTGTTGTCCTTCCACACTCACAGTATATGCAGTTGAGCGAACAGGTCTTATGTTCAACAAGGTCCACTCCCAGAGAAAGCCCGAGCCGTCTTGACAATACTGGTCCAAATATGTGTCTATACCCTCTCATAAAACCCAATCAAAATTACACATTATAATCAAAGATTCAACAACAATTTAAATTTAATTTAATGACAGATTACCCTTTATATGATATATAAGCCGCTCAATGGCTAATAAATGCTTTCTAATTCTTGCTATCTGCATTATCATTATAACAATATCCTGCGATATTGCCGACCTGATTAATTCAGAAGATGTAGATTGTGAACAACTATGTTCCAAAAAGATCGAATGTAATACAAATTCTCGGGATATTGAAGTCTGTAGAGAAGACTGCAATACACTCATTAAATATGGCTATTTCAGCAAGGAATCAGGTAAAAAAATAAACGGTTGCTTATCAAAAAGTTGTAGCGAATATCAGGATTGTCTTTATAAATTAGATTGCGATGAGCCTGATTATGGAAAATATGTAAATGCCAGATGTAGTAAATTTGAAAGTTGCGGTGAGGCCATTTTTGAGACAGTCTGCATTATAACCGGAGATGAAACTATTAAAAGTGATATAAAGAACACTTTGATCAAGTGTGCAACTGATAAGCTCTTTGATGATATAACTGATTGTATAAAAAAATTATCCTGTGATTTACTGGAATACAACATTGAAATCTGCTTAAAATATTATGAGAGCATTAAATCATTATAAGAGGAGGAATAAAATTATGAATCACAGAAAATTTTTATTTATCGCATTATTACTTTTACCCTCAACTCTATTTGCAGGAGAATATCTGTGCGATATTGAAAACAATCAGGTAGTAGTTAAAGAAAAGGGGAGTGAGCTTGCTCGCATAGATATAAACGATGCTATCAGCTGTTTATTTTATGAAGAGAATATTTATATTGCCAGAGGATCCAATGGAATTGAGATTTATAAATTTAAAGACAAGAAAGCTGAAAAAGTCTCATCTGTAAAAACTACAAACGAGGTAATCGGATTCAATCTGATAAGTGGTAAAATATATGCCATTTCTGCAATTTTTTCTCAGATCCCAATTATAAAATCGTCGGATGGGAACTTCTATCAAGGCTCAATCTCAAACGATGTATTCTCAGGAAAAATAAAAGGGGTTATTTCAGGAGAGGCAACTCAAACTAAGGCAAAAGAAGAAGAAAAGAAAGAGAGCAAAAGAATACAGGGGGAAGTAATAGAAATAACACCGGGATATGCCATAATCAATCTCGGTTCAAAGGATGGGATTGAGAAGAATATGAGATTTGAAATACAATCATCAGAACTCAAAAAGATTTACAATCTCAAGACCCGAACTTATGAGATGATGCCATCTCTTGAAACTACCGCGGTATCACCTGTTGTTCAGGTCTCAGAGGATAGATGTATGATAAGAATCGGCAGAGGGAACAAGGCACATATAGGTGATATTGCAATTCTAACGGAAAAACCGTTATCTGAATCTCTATATACACCATCCTATGAAAAAGGCTTACATAGAATTTATGGCAGAATCGCACCTTTTGTAGGTATAGAGACGCTTACAATAGGTTCACTCCTCTCGCTTATGTATGATTACACATTTGAGTTTCCTCTCAAAATAGAGGGCGGTATCAGAAATGCCGGCATTCTATTTTCAACAAAGAACACCAGTCCTTTTCAACTGGATATCATACCCTCATACAACACAGACTTATTTGAAGTGGGGCTCGGAACAGGTTATACCTATTCAGGACATGAGCTTCAGAGAAATTTTCTATTCTTGCAAAAGGTAAGACTCGGTGCAGTGGACGGCATTAATTTTACAATGTGGAACTCATTTATCTATCAGGAAAAGCACAGCCTATGGAATTTTTACGGTCATGATTCCGGGTCAGTGGTTAAGAATGCAGGAGATCCATGTACCCCGGATAAAGACAGAGAATATGAATTTGCGTGGAATGGCTTTGATATGGAGGCAACCACGCCCGTTTCCAAAAGCATAAATCTATTCACCCACTGGGCATATTCGCAGGCGGGCTGGTTTACTGGAGAGATTGGAATAAAGAACTTTGTCAAAGGGAATGGAGGAGATGGCACGCTTATAATACCGGTTAGTATTGGTGGAACAGGGGTTTTTGATTACAAATCAGAAAAGAGTTCACGTCTGGTCTGCAATCCCGATACAAAAAAACTTGAATATGATAAGGAATGGTCCACAGAGGGCTTTGGAGGTCCTATAGTATCAATTGGAATAGATTACAGGTGGAAATAATTACTTTAGACCTTTCTCAAGAGATAGCCTTTTAGATAATGTGATTCTGGAAATCCCAATGTTTCCCTGTGGTCTGGTGATTGGCGAAGATATTCTACTATCTCAAATTCAACCTTTGCATCACCTGCAGCCTCTCTCAACATCTGAATAAACTCACTATCAGTCATATAATATGAGCAGGAGAAAGTAGCCAGAATCCCACCACTATTAAGTATTTTCATTGCTCTTAAATTTATCTCTTTATAACCTCTATAACCTTCGGAAAAATGTCTCCTGTTCTTTATAAATCCTGGTGGGTCCAGAATAATAGTATCAAATTCCACATTGCCTCTGTCATAATCTTTCAAGAGATCAAAAACGTTCCTCTCAACAAGTTCAAAATTTCTAATACCGTTTATGGCCAGATTTATCCTTGATATACTCAATGCCTGACTGGAAGAATCAACCGCTACAAGGCTATCATATCGTTCAAGATTACAACCAAACCAGCTATGATAACAGAAAAGGTCAAGCACCCGACCATTTGCAATGTCCCCAACTTTTTTTCTATTTATCTTCTGATCCAGAAACTCTGATGTCTTCTGTGACTCATAAAAATCCACATAAAAGAATCTGTGATTCTCACTGCTGATTGTATATTTTCTATCTTCTCCATACACTGTTCTTGCAATAAGAGGTAATCCTTCGATCTCCCTCGTCTTTGTATCGTTCTTCTCAAATATCTGTTTTATCTGAGGGATCTCTATAAGAGCCTTTATAATTACCTCTTTGCACTGCTCTGCAGGCTCGGTCAATGTCTGAAAAACTATCGTATCGTTGTATCTATCTACAATAAGGCCTGGCAGTCCATCTGCCTCCGAATGAATAATCCTGTAACAATCCCCATTGAGGCCGAGTTCCTCTCTGTACTTCAAACTCTTAAATATGGCTTCTCCTATATAATTTGATATATCATCAATCTTATTTTCTGTTAAAATCCTCATGGCTATCTGCGAACGTGGAGAATAGAATGCAGTTCCCATAAAGTGCCTTCTGGTATCATAGACATAGACAGGCTGTACACCATTGTATTTTATATCAATGATATCAGACTTATAAATCCAGAAATGCCCCTGCTTAATACTTTTAATGCCTTTATCAGACACTACCGCTTTATTTTCTGCCATATTTACTCCTGAGAATCTCCAGCACATTTAAAAAATCAGATGGGGGCTCACATTTGATGGACAACCACTTCTGTTTGAGAGGATGAGTAAATTCTATCTTATAAGAGTGAAGAAGTGGTCTATCCACCTCTGCAAGAACATCTCTCAGCCCCTGATCATCAAGCCTTCTTATCCTCCTGTTTCTGGAATACACATCCTCTCCTATTATCGGGCAGTTAAGTATCTCAGAAAAATGTACCCTTATCTGATGTGTTCTGCCAGTTATAATCTGAGCCTCCACAAGAGAGGCTATATCACCAAATTGTTCAATTGTATTGTAAATAGTTATGGCTTTTTTGCCTTCTCTAACTTTTGTGGTAAACTTCTTCCTGTTTTTTTGATCTCTTCCGTATAATGTCTCAATAGTTCCAGCAAGAGGTCGTGGGATTGAAAATACCAATAATCTATAAAATTTCTTTACTGTATGTCTTTCAAACATATTGCCAAGTTTACTATGGATATTATCATTTTTTGCAATAATCATAATACCCGATGTCCCTTTGTCCAGACGATGAACAATACCTGGCTTCAGGTTACCACCAGCAGTTGAGAGCGAACCCACTCTGTACAACAGGGCATTTACAAGAGTCCCCTCCGAGTGACCGCAGGCGGGATGAACCACCAGATGTGGTGGCTTGTTAATTACGAGAATATCCTCATCTTCATAAAGAATTTCAAATGGTATATCCTGAGGTATCAGATTTATCGACTCCTGATCAGGAATCTCAATCTTTATCCTGTCGCCTGCTTTAACCTTTCTGGATGGTTCTACAGGGAAATCATTGAGCATAATCTTTTGAGCCTTTATTAGTTCAATTATCTTTTGTCTGCTCAATTTATCAGTGTGCAGACTGATATATTTGTCTATTCTTATGTTTTCTGTATCTACAAGAAGGTTGATTATCTCTGGCATTTACCAGATCTTGGATCTGACATGGGCTTTGGATTTTAATATAACATCAACGATAGCCCGATCAAACAGGTTGGCATTTGGGTCTATCTCTGGTTTGACTCTCTGTTTATATAGTTTTCTACCCTCTTCAAAGATAGCTGCCATAGATTCAAACAGATTGTCTTTTATAATGCCTTCTACAATCTTGCTTTCGTGATAGATTGCAATATCAGATGCTATAGCCTTTGCGAGTCTGATAGCCTGTTCTACATTATCAATAAGTGGCATAATTAAACCTCGGAAAATAATTATAATAGGATTGGTCAGGTTGTCAAATTTATTTTTTCTCTCTCCCACGCTTCAATATCACCATGAATTTTTCTGAAAACTGGATTCAGTTTGATTCTCTTTACTCTTAAATTTTCCAGATATTTTGAATGGTCTCTAATCTTTAACTTCCGCTTAAGGTGTCTGAATTCATATCTGATCTGTCCGTCTGTTACAGGTATCTTTCTCTTGATTTTTCTGTGCGTTATCTTTGAACTGTCAAAATTGTAGCCCCTCCTCAACGCCTCTTTAAGTATATTTTCAAGAAACACATCTATATACAAAACTGGATCTTCTGTACACCTGAATCTAACAAGTTGAGGGTGGTTTTTGTATCCTTTTGTCTTACCCAATAATACCTTTTTTGCAAGCAGTCCTTCCCTCCAGACAGCGAGGAGCCCCAGTCTATCAAGATACACAGGATGTAATGTCCAGAGCCTCATAATCTAATAAGTCAAAAAAAGAAGGCTACCAGATGGTAGCCTTCAGAAATATCATACTCAAAAAAAAGAATTATGAAAGATAATTTATTTCCAATCCGCTCCTGTCCAGACTCAGAATTGACTGAGCCAGCCACTCTGTTCTGGTCATAAGATGATTAATAAAGAATTTTGCAGTCTTTATCTTGGCATCGTAGTATGCTGCATCTGGATTTTCTGCTACCTCTTTTGCTTTTGCCTCTTCTGAAGTTATACCCTTCTTCGCAAATACCTCGTTTAGTTTCTTCTCTGCTACCATTGCTGCCTTTACCCACAGCCATCCCAGAACTGTATCCCCAAACATATACAGGTAGTTCGTGGCAGAGAATGCTGGATATGCCATATCTCCACCCATTGAGAGCTCTGCAAATTTCATAGAAACCTCTGCAAGTCTATTCTTTGTATTTTCAAGCTGCTTTACCAGAGTGGATAGTGTAGGATGATTTGCATTCTCCTCACACCAGACATTAAAATCATTCAGGAATGTCATAAGCAGTAGTCCGCCCTTCATTGATATCTTCCTCCCAAGGAGATCCATAGCCTGAATCCCATTTGTCCCTTCATAAATAGAGGCGATCTTGCAATCTCTCAGATACTGTTCAACAGGATACTCCGAACAATAACCATATCCACCAAATACCTGAACAGCGAGCTCTGTAACCTTGAATCCCATATCCGAACAATATGCCTTTACAATAGGAGTAAATAGTTCCAGAAGACCATGATTCTTCTCTCTGATTTCAGGATCTGTTGAGTGTTCTGCCAGATCCGCAAAAACAGATGTCTGATAACACAACATCCTCATACCCTCTGTATATGCCTTCATTGTTGCGAGCATCTTCCTGACATCCGGATGTTTTATAATGGGAACTCTTGGGGCATCTACGTTCTTGAAATCCTCAATCGATGTGCCCTGAATTCTCTCCTGAGCATATTTAAGTGCCTCAAGATAGGCTGCGGAGGCACATGCAAGACCCTGTAGCCCCACACCCATTCTTGCCTCGTTCATCATCATAAACATATATTGAATACCCTTATTTTCCTCACCTATAAGATAACCAATACACTTATCATTTTCACCAAAAGCCAGTGTACAGGTTGCAGATGCCTTGATACCCATCTTGTGCTCAATACCAATACAACTCACATCATTCCTCTCACCGAGGGACCCATCATCATTTACCATATATTTAGGAACCAGGAACAATGAGACACCCTTAATACCTTTTGGTGCACCCTCTACCCTTGCAAGTACAAGATGAATATGATTTTTTGTCATATTGTGATCGCCTGCAGATATAAAAATCTTCTGCCCGGAAATCAGGTAATGATCACCTACCCTCTTTGCTGTAGTCTTAAGATCTCCAACAGCTGAACCTGCAGATGGCTCTGTAAGACACATCGTTCCCTGCCATTCTCCAGTATAAAGTCGATGTACATACTTTTTCTTCATCTCTTCAGTCCCATAAGCCTTGATAAGTCTTGCGGCTGCCATGGTGAGCCCCGGGTACATATAAAATGCAATGGATGCAGCAAAGAACATC
>JBBISZ010000103.1:0-8766 GCA_037441045.1 Deltaproteobacteria bacterium
ACTCTGTCATTGAATGATTGAGCTCCAATCTCAATAGTCTTTACTCCATACTCTTTGCATATATTGAGTATCTCGTCTGATATCATATCCGGTCTTGTGGAGAATCTGAGTCCATCTATCATTCTATCTCTGATATATCCTTTGAACATGGAGAGTATCTGAATCTGCTTCTCCTTTTTTATACCTGTAAATGAGCCTCCATAAAATGCAACCTCTATATTGGTCTCTTCTCGTCTCTTCTTATATGTACTGATATATGTAGAGATACTCTTATCAATTACCTCAGAGGTGATTTCAGGGCAATCCTGGTGCAATAATCTCTGATTACAGTATATACACCTATTTTTACAACCATAAAAAGGCAGAAATACCGGTATAATTAGATTATTTTTCTTCATATGTATTTTCTATCATTCTTATTATTGCCTCTCTTGCCGCCTGCTGTTCAGCATCCTTTTTACTTTTGCCTTTTCCCCTTCCATATTCATCACCATTAATTAAAATCCTTACCTCAAAGGTGCTTTCATGATCAGGCCCTGTCTGTGATATTAGTTCGTAACATGGGAGATTTTTATATTTTTCCTGACAATAGATAAGTATGGCTGTCTTGTAATCCTGAATCATTTCATTGGAATTTATATTCTTGAGTTCATTGAAAAAGTGTCTTTTTATTACTCTCAGTACTCTGTTAAAATTGCTATCCATAAATATTGCGGCTATGATAGCCTCGTAGGCATTGCTCAGTATTGAATCTTTTTCATTCCCCGATGTCAGTTGTTATCCTTTGCCAAGTATCATATAGTTGTTCAAGCCAATATTACGAGCGATCTTGCTTAATTCTTTTTCATTTACCAGTGAAGCCCTCATTCGGGAGAGCAGCCCTTCATTTGCCTCAGGAAATTGTTCGTACAGGATGTATGCAATAGCAAAATCTAAGATGGAATCTCCAAGATATTCGAGCCTCTCATTGTTGTATTTTAATCTATTTTCGTTTGAAAATGATTTATGGGTAAGTGCCTCAATAAGCAATTTTTCATCTTTGAATTTGTATCCAATACTCTTCTGTGCGGATTTTAGTATTTTATCGATATCATTATTTTTCATATAATTCTCCCAGAATCATATTATCATAAATCTCCTGATTCAGTCTTACTTTGAATAATCTCCCCTTTTTTAAGTTTTCAGTCATAATTTTTACTTTTATATAATTGTGGGTGAGTCCTGATGAGTATCCTTTTTCATTGTGAGTAATAAGTACATCCATGACTTTTCCTGCATATTTTGCTATCATATTTTTGCGTTTATATAAAGAAATCTCTTTAAGAATTTTTGAGCGTCTTTTTATTTCCGAATCAGTACTTACCTGTTTGAGATTGTAGGCAGGTGTGTTTTTTCTCGCTGAAAATCTAAATATGTGCAGATAATCAACAGGCAGACTTTCTATAAATTTTAGAGTCTCTTCAAAATCGCTTTCAGTCTCTGATGGAAATCCGACTATAATGTCTGTCCCAATGGTTGCCTCCGGTATTTTATCTTTTATCTTATTTACAATATCGTAAAAATCTTCCTTTTTGTAATTGCGATTCATATCTTTAAGTATCCTGTCTGAACCACTCTGAAGGGCTATATGAAAATGTCCACACAATCTGGTAAGTTTTGAGAGATAGTTTATCTCTTTATCTTCCAGTCCGTACGGCTCTATTGAACTGAGCCTCATTCTGAATGGACTATCCAGATTATCAATCCTCTGAAGTAATCCAAAAATATCAGTTCCACTCAAAGGGTCTTTATATAGCATTATATGGGTTCCTACGAGTACGATCTCCTGATAATCATTGTTTATAGCATATTCAATTTTATTCATTATATCAGATAATGAAAGACTGTACGGCCTGCCTCTTAGATATGGAACAATACAATATGAGCAGAAACGATCACAACCATTCTGAATTTTGATAAATGGTCTGGATTTTGTAAATCTATATTCACCACTCTTTTCTTCTTTCAAATTTAGTATGTTCGGAAGATCCTTTTGTGGTATAAGTGTCACAAAATCAATCTCAGATTTTCTATTAAGAAATGATTCGGAAAAAATTGAACAACCTGTAATAATAACTTTTGCCTCTGGCTTGATGTTGTGGAACCTTCGAGAAACCTGTCTAATCTCTCTCTCTGCTCTGTTTGTGACAGAACAGGAATTTATTATAAACAGATCAGCCTCAATAGGGTTATCGGTTATCTGATGACCGCTGTTTTCAATAATATTTGAAATATCAGAACTCTCAGCGAAGTTTACCTTACATCCGAATGTCTCAATGTAAACCCTCAATTTAAAACCTCACTAATAATGCCACCGCCTATCACAACATCATTGCAATAAAATACAGCAGATTGACCACAGGTTATTGCCCTGATAGGCCTGTCAACATTTACTTCTATTTTATTGCCTTCCATTAATTTTGCTGAGCATGGAAATTCTTCTGATTGATATCTTATTCTTACCCTCAGATTTGTAATCATTTCTATGGGGGTATCTTTAAATATTATGTTGTTTTCACTGGTCATAAATCTGGATGAGTATAGCATATCTTCACTTCCCACAATTACTTCTTTCTTTGCCGTATTAATACCTACCACATATAGAGGCCTATCAGATGAAATATTGAGCCCTCTCCGTTGCCCGAGTGTATATTTGAAATAACCATTGTGTCTACCCAGTATCTTTCCATCTCTATGAACAATTTTACCTCCCATATCCACATTTATGTGCTTTTTTATGAAATCTGCATAGTTGTCGTCAGGGACAAAGCAAATCTCGTGAGATTCTCTCTTCCTGTATACCTTAAGACCATTCTCTTCGGCAATCTGCTTTACCTGTTTCTTGAGCATCTTACCAACTGGAAAAATTATTCTGGATAATTGGTGATCCTTGAGTCTGTATAAAAAGTAACTCTGATCCTTTAACTGATCAAGCCCTTTTTTAAGAAGAAAATTCGGGTCTTTTTTTTCGATTATTGCATAATGACCTGTGGCAATATAGTCAGCACCTACCGAAATTGCAAAATTTAGAATCTCTCCAAAATAAATTTTTTCATTGCAGATTACACAGGGATTTGGGGTCCTGCCGGCAACATACTCATCAATAAAATTTTTTATTACTGTGTTGAAAAATCTTTCTCGATAATTGAGTACATAAAATGGAATTTTTAATTTTGTGGCTACCTGCCTGGCATCGTAGACATCTTCAGGGGAACAACAGACTCCCTTTAGATCACAATCATTATATGGAGAGTAATCAAAAACCTGAAGGGATACTCCAATAACATTAAAATCTTTTTTGAGGAGCAGGGCGGCAACGCTGGAATCTACTCCACCACTCATACCAACTATTACAGTCTTTTTCCTGCCCAAAGGTCGCTAATTCCTATAAATCAGTCTTTCACAAAATGAAAATATGAAGGAGGGCATCTTAAATTGTGATTATTTGCTGTGTTTTCTCTTAAAGTCCTCTATGGCTGCGTGAAGTGCGTCCGCTGCGAGATTTGAACAGTGCATTTTTATAGGAGGGAGCCCATCCAGTGCCTCTGCGACCTGTTTATTGGTTATGACCATTGCCTCTTCCAGAGTCTTTCCTTTTACCATCTCTGTAACCATAGAACTTGTGGCGATTGCAGCACCGCAGCCAAATGTCTTAAATTTTATATCCTCAATGCGGTTTTCCTTTACCTTGATATAAATTTTCATTATGTCTCCACAGGTTGGATTACCTACCTCACCAATTCCATCAGCATTTTCTATCTCACCTACATTTCTAGGATTTTTGAAATGGTCCATAACTTTTTCAGAATACATATCACATCACCTCGTATTTATTAGATGCATAAGATTCTTTGTCTTTTTTGCCTGTAAAGACAACTATCTCAGCCTTTTTCCTCTTTTTCTGGTTCTTCTTTTCAAGTCTGTTTACCTTTGCCTCCAGTTTTCTGAGCTGTTCAGCTATGCATTTAATAGCATTTGCCTCAGGGTCAGGAATTTCTGTATGTTCTATATCGTATCTTGATTTGATAATCTTCTTATGGACTACATGTCCTGGGACTCCAATTACAGATGATTCGGGTGGTACCTCTCTTATAACTACAGAACCCGCTCCTATCTTGGAATTTTTCCCAATCTTAAAAGGTCCGAGCACCGCGGCACCGGCTCCAATTACAACATTCTCCTCAAGTGTTGGGTGCCTCTTCTCCTTTCTCCATGATGTGCCACCCAGCGTTACCTGATGATATAATGTGCAATCATCACCTATCTCCGCTGTCTCTCCAATTACTACACCCATTCCATGGTCTATAAATACGCGTCTACCTATTTTTGCCCCCGGGTGAATCTCTACACCTGTAAGAAATCGCATGAACTGGGATATAAGTCTTGCCGGTAATTTAATATTGCGCTCCCATAAGTAATGAGTAAACCTGTGCATCCATATAGCATGAAGCCCAGGGTAACAGAGCAATACTTCAAGTGGATTTCTTGCCGCAGGGTCTCTTGCAAAAACTGAATCAATATCCTCTTGAACACTTTTAAGAAATGAGACGATTCCCATTCATACCTCTAATGATAATATGTTTAATACATGAAAGGTTCAAAGTCAATAGGTGAAAGATTTTATAAGCCATAAAATTTATATTAAAGAGTTCTGGATTTGTACTCTAAAAAATTTTGATGTTCCTTTGAAATTTATAATTTCATTGTTCAATAAACGGTTTCAGGAGTTTAGCCCTGCTCGGGTGTCTGAGTTTTCTCAACGATTTTGCCTCAATCTGTCTTATTCTCTCTCTGGTAACATCAAAATCCCTACCCACCTCTTCAAGTGTGTGGTCGCCTTTCTCTCCTATGCCAAATCTCATCCTCAATACCTTCTCTTCTCGTGGAGTGAGAGTCCCCAGAGCCTTTCTAACCTGTTCAACCAGGTTTACATTTATAACTGAATCCTGGGGATTGAGTACCTGCTTATCCTCAATGAAATCTCCAAGATGAGAATCCTCTTCCTCGCCGATTGGTGTCTCCAGAGATAGTGGTTCTTTTGCAATCTTGAGTACCTTTCTTACCTTGTCAATCGGGAGTTCCATTTTGTTTGCTATCTCTTCAGGCGTCGGTTCGCGTCCGAGTTCCTGTACGAGATATCTGCTTGTCCTTATAATCTTGTTGATTGTCTCAATCATATGAACAGGGATTCTAATAGTTCTTGCCTGGTCTGCTATTGCTCTGGTAATAGCCTGTCGTATCCACCATGTTGCATAAGTTGAAAACTTATATCCTCTCTTATATTCAAACTTCTCTACTGCCTTCATCAGTCCTATATTTCCTTCCTGAATCAGGTCCAGAAACTGCAATCCACGGTTTGTATATTTCTTGGCAATTGATACTACCAGCCTCAGATTTGACTCAATCAATTGAGTTTTTGCTGCATCTGCCTCCTGCTGTCCTTCTCGAATCATTTTGCATTGTTCATTCAAAAAGTTGATAAATATATTAATGTTTGATTCATTGATCTCAGTGTCAAAAATGCTATTAAGAACCGCTATCTCCTGTTTGTACAGGTTTTTGAGATCCTTTATCTTCTGGTTTATTTCAGGGTCTTTAATATTTGCTTTTATTTTCCTCAAAAGTATGTGTGGTTGGGAGGCGTACTGTCTGATATCTTCAATACATACACCAGTAGATTGACTGATATTGTTATAGATGTTTTCTATGTCCATAATATTTTTGTAATTTTCAAGGAGCATTGATACTATCCTGTCTACCTGTTTTTTGGTAAGTCTGATATCTGTTAGCATTTCTGCCATGCTGTTTCTTATGCTCTCAAATTTCTTCATTCTGTTCTCATTTGGAGGTTGTTTGCCAGAAAAAATAGACTTGAACTCTCTTGTCAACTCCTTATTCAGGGATTCAAGTTTCCTGGTGGTTGTCCCTATTTTCTGTATTGCAGCCTCTTCGTCAAATTCAACATCTTCATCATCATAGTCTTTTACTGCATCTTTAAGTCTGAGGCTCCCTTTGAGAATTCCATCGCAAATGATAAATACCTCTTTCATCGTGAATGGAAGTGAGGCTATGGTAGAGAAGATCTTTCTTTCTCCATTTTCTATCTTTTTGGATATCTCAATCTCTCCGTCACGAGAGAGCAGGGCAACTGATCCCATCTTTCTGAGATAGAGTCTTACAGGATCATTTGCACGCGTAAAACCTTCTTCTAAATCAATGTCCTCCTCCTCGTCTTCCTCATCTTTGGTGGATTGTTTGAGTTTGATATTGGAGCTTGAATCTACAATCTCAATATCCTGCTCTCCAAATACTGTCATTACATCATCCAGTTGTTCAGCAGACGCTACATCAGGTGGTAGATAATTGTTTACTTCATCGTATGTTAAAAAACCTTTTGATTTTCCAAGAGAAATAAGGTCCTGAAGTTCCTTTGAAAGGTTCTCTGTATTTGATACCTGTTTTGCTGGTCTCTGTTTTAATATCTGTGTATCCTCAGTTCTTTTCTGTTTAGTATTTGTTTCAGTGGTTTTATTGGCTACAGATACTTTTATCTGTTTGCTCTGGTTGCTTTTCTCTACTTTTTTTGTTTGGTTACTCATTCTGGTATTGAATGGTGATGGCATATTTTTTGATGACTTTTTTCTGGATGTAGTAGTTTCTTTTCTGGATGAACTTGTTGATGATACTTTTTGCTTCTGATTGGTTTTCTTAGACATACTTTATCTCCCTTATTTTAATTGTTTTTGATATTTCAACCTTCTCTTTTAATAGATTGTTTAATAAGGCATCATCTCCGGACTGTTTTGCCGTCAGGATCTTCTGATCTATCTCTTTTAGATTTTTCTTGAGATAATCCATCTGAATTCGGTGAATGCAATCCAGAAGTATTAAGAATGCATCCGATTCATTGGATGGAAAAGTCCTGTTCATCAATATACTGGTTATCTCCCGATAGATAGCATTATCATAAAGTGCAGATGTGGATAACTCACCATTTTTATTTAGATGCAGAAGTATATTAAAAGTTTCCTTTATTGTATCTGACTCAAGCATCCCGTGTAATGATGAAGGGATATTTTCAATTAGATTTGGAAATTGCAACAATAAGGCAATCAGCCAGATCTCATAACTTTTGTATTGCATGGATGAGTCTGTTATTATCTTATCTGTTCTGTTTTGAGAACCTTTCATATATATATAAAGGATATCCTCTTCTATACCCAGTTCGTTGCTTGCCGCTTTTATAGCTTCTCTCTGTTCAATAATGTCAGGAATGATATTTATATAGCCCAGCATTTTTTTAATGTATGTTGCTTTCATTTTTGGGTGAGAATTTATGGCTTTTTTTACATCCTCCCCAAGATATGAGATAAAGTCATAGCTTCTGTGGATCAGTTCAGAAAATCCCCTGAAGCCATTCTTTTTTATAAAAGAATCAGGGTCATCATCTTCAGGTATTGGAATTGAAGATATCTTAATTCCCGAGGGGAGCAGGATTTTTGCTGCTTTATATGTTGCAGATTTGCCAGCCATATCGCCATCAAAACAAAGAAAAACTCTATCCGTAAACCTTTTAATGCTTCTTAAATGATTCTGTGTAAGTGCCGTTCCACATGTGGCAACTACATTGAGAATGTTTATACTATTCAGCGCAATCAGGTCAAAATAACCTTCTACAATGATTACATATCCTGACTTCTGGATGTGTCGTGAGGCAATATTCATTCCGTAAAGAAATGAATTTTTATGATAAATAAATGATTCTGGACTATTGATATATTTGGCAGTCTCTTTGTCTTCAGAAAGATTTCTTCCAGCAAAACCTATTGTTTTTTGATTAATATTTATTAATGGAAATATCAATCTCCCCGCAAATCTATCCTGTATTCGGGAGGAGGACTTCGTAAAAATACCGGCATCCAGAATATCTTCATCGGTAAATCCGAGTTTACTGAGTTTCTTTAATATCTCGTCCGAATCTATCGGGGCGTACCCCAGTTTATGTTCGGCTATTAGGTTTTCGGTAATTCCTCTCTTTTTTAAGTAACTCAGAGCCTTTTCTCCCTCATTTGAATAAAGGGCATTGTGGTAATACATCATCACCTCATAACAGATTGATTCAAGGCGGCTCTGGCGTTCGGAGACTCTGTCGGTCTTAATCTCTGTCTCAATCTTAATCCCCTTCTCGTTGGCTAACTCCTTTATTACCTGAAAAAAGGATTTGGATTCTATCTTTGAGAGGAATGTAAAAAGATTTCCCCCTTCTCCACATCCAAAACAGTGAAAGATTTTTTTCTCCCTGTTAACAACAAAAGAAGGCGTCTTCTCTTTGTGAAATGGACATAGTCCCAGATAGTTGGAACCCCGTTTTTTCAGGTTAACATATCTGTTAATATATTCAACTATATCACATTTATCCCGTAGCTCATTAATAACATTTTCCGGGATACGCATTCCCAAATCCATCTCCCTTGAAATAAGGGTGGAGTAATTTTTTCAGAAGATTATATTATCTGCCTCTCTTGGCAGCTCTTTTTCTCGCTGCAATTGCCTTTTTCTTTCTCTTTACACTTGGTTTTTCGTAATGTTCCCTTTTACGAAGTTCAGAAAGTATTCCTGCCTTCTCTATCTGTTTCTTAAATCTTCTCATTGCTGATTCAAAACTCTCGCCTTCTCTGACTTTTACTCCTGGCATTAACAAAGCCTCCTCTAAATGAGGAAGCAATT
>JBBISZ010000104.1:0-7107 GCA_037441045.1 Deltaproteobacteria bacterium
TATTATATAAAAAATAAACTATTGACTGTGTTTTATTGGCTACAGACTATGGACTATAGACTATGGACTGTGGACTATATGCTAATTAAGGATCTGTTTTTTTTATCCAATCTATAATGTTATTTCTGGCTGGATAATCCTTAAGATAAATGTTTAGACTATTTATTTTAGACTTAATAAAGAATAGAAAACTGTTATACAAGGTTGCGGAAGAGAGTTCATATATTATTCTGGATTCACAGTTATCTTTTGCAAATTTCTCTAAATCCAACGGGCTTATTATCCTTGAATCTATAATAATAGATGTAATGTTGCCAGCATCTTCTATTTCACAAAGATACTTTAAGGAAGTTATATCAAGCGGTTTTAGAGTGAGTCTTGTATCAGTAAAATCTGATTTTCTATTCAAAAACTCCGCAATAGAATACTCATCAATCATTATGGTGAGATCTTTAATCTTGCTGTTTGATATTACCTCAATTTCAAACGGCTCTGGCAGACGCTTAAATATGAGAGATATGGCAGAAGGTCTTAGTCGTTCAATTTGATTTATCTTCTTGATGTTCAAAAATTCATTTACTGAATAAGCCACCTTCAATGGGGAGAGCCGTTTGATATTCTTTATCCTTATATCTGAGAGCTCCCCGCTCAAAATAATATTATATTTTATATCCTTTTTGGACTGTGTAAGACTTAAAAAATTATCCTCAATCCATTGCTCTCCGATGTTAAAGGTTATTGTGGTTCTGGTGATTCTTAAAATCCTATCAAGTGTAAATTCATCCACATCCTGAGTTAGAATAAAATTCTTTTCGTAAGGCTTGACATTTATATCCAGTACGAGAAGGATAAGTGAGAATCTACTTATTTTCGACGCAAGTGAGAGCTTATCCATTTTACAAACTTATCTATTCCTTCACCACTTATTGAAGAGACCTCAATGATATCTATATCTGGATTTAATTTTTTTGCATCACTTTTTACTTTCTCTATATTGGAATCTATATGTGGTTTAAGGTCAATCTTGGAGATAAGAAGAAGAGAAGACTCCTTAAACATTAACGGGTATTTAAGGGGTTTATCCTCTCCCTCAGTTATTGAGTGAATCATTATTTTATAATCTTCTCCAACCTTAAATTGGGCAGGACATACGAGATTACCAACATTCTCAATGATTATTATATCAAGTCGTTTCTTGCCAAATTCATCAATTGCGTTTCTAATCATATTGGCATCCAGATGGCATGCCCCACCTGTATTTATCTGTACAACAGGAATTCCTATCTTTTCTATCTTTTCGGCATCAAAGGTTGTGGCAATATCTCCTTCTATTACACCAACCCTGTACTTCTTCTTCAGTTCGAGGAGCGACTTCATAAGAAGCGTAGTCTTGCCAGCACCCGGTGCACTCATAAGATTAAAAACCGTGCAGCCCATTTTAATGAATTTTTCTCGATTGGCTCTGGCAATAGAGTCGTTTGCCTCTACAATGTCCTTTACTACCTTAATTTTCATCTTCTACCTCCAGGTCTATAATTTTTATTTCATTACCTTTTAATATTTCACCGTGCATGTCAGAGCATTCTGGACATATCCATATCATATCATCGGGAGTATATTCAGTTTTGCAGTTGAGACATCTTACAACTGGTTCAATTTCATTTACATTTAGAATATTTTCACCTTTTTTATCCAGCAAAACCTGCAGTGAGAACTCCAGAGATTCAATAGAGATGCCAGATAGCCGACCTATCTCCATTGATATTTTGCGAACCTTTGAAATTAGATTCTCTCCAATCTCGGCTTTTATACTTTCAATAATATTCTGTGCTACAGAAAACTCGTGCATAGTATCAGGTTAGATATCATATTATCGATAGAAACACAAAAGTTAAATGTCTTTTATTGACCAAACAGGTAGTTTTTTAACCATGTAAAGAATAGAACAGCCTCTGCATCCTTGTATTTTGCCGTCCATATATATTTTGCAATACCTGACTGGGCAAGTCCGTATGTTCCCAGCACAATCTGACCAATGGCTATATATCCAGTTGCTACCTGCCCTATCCCAAACAATAGGGTAATAGCCACCTGTGCAATCGCTGTTATACCAATAATTACCTGTCCAAATCCGAAGAGCACTCCAATTCCAAACTGGGCGATTGTAATCAATCCAATTCCAAACTGCCCAATCGCAATAATTCCCTTTGCCACTCTCAGATGTCCATTCCTATCTTTTCCGAATGCAATATGAATAAGAGGGTATCCAAAGATTTCTATGCCTGATTTATAATCCATCCCTGTACCGTTATATAGATAATTTGCGGGTTTCTTTGCACCACAGTGAGGACATATATCAGCCTCAATAGAGACCATCTGTTTACATACTCTACATTGCATCAATTCCATAAAATCTCCTTATTTAATAACGCCTATAAATCTTCCCATCCAGTAAGGGAGTAACCATGAAGTCAGTATCTGCTCACTGTACCCCTCTCCATCTTCATCAAGCACAAATGGATTTTCAGCCCATCTAATTGCCCTTTTCTGGTTGTAAGAGAATACCTCAAGCGACTGTTCTCTCCCAAATCTGTCTTTTCTGGGATCAAGTTTATAATCTGACCTGTGACTGTTGTAAACCTTCCATTCAATCCCGTGTGTATAAAACTCCTTCAAAGTTCTGATTGAATCATCAAGATGATAATCATTCCGGGGATTAAAAAATGCGTACATCATATTAAATTCCGGGTTTCTCTCCTTTATCTGAGTCTGATAGATATTTTCAAGCCCTTCATACCAGTATTTCTTAAATTTTTCGTCATATTCCAATCTCAAAAGAGTAAATAGGGCGAGAAAACTCATCTCTTCAGAGTCATGATTAATCTGAACGGCCGTGTTGATATCCTCAATCCTCCTCACATAGTCAAAATATCTTTCCTCTTTTGCAAGTTTATAAAAATGTTCTTCAAAGAATTTGTCCTCTGTCATATGGTATGCAAATCTCAGACCGCCCAGAATCATTGCTGAATTTAGCCCTGCATCTCCAAACTGTCCTGTACTTTTGATCCATTCCGGGTTGAACTGTCCATGTGTTGTAACCTTTCCATCCAGATCTACAATTTGATATCCGTTGAGCACAATATATCTCTGAAGTTCTGAATGAATACTCTTTATTCTCTCCTTCTCTTCCTGGCTGGCACAGTAGTCATAGTAGATTGAAAGCCCAAAGACATGTCCAACATACTCATCAGATGATGTATCACCCTTAAAACACCATTTTTTATCTTCAGATAAATGCCATTCCCCCTCGCCATTCTGTTTCTGTTCGCAGAGTTCTGGCTCTACAACTGAACGGGCAAAGAATCCCTTCTTCCCTGTTACAGTCTCAAGCAGGAGCAATGCATCAAGAGTCTCTCTTGCATCATTAAGTACACTCTCATCTTTTGTTACCACATACTTAAAACACATTGTCGCCAGATACATCCCTGACCACTGCCCATCGTTGTCATTATCAAAAGTATAAGTGGTTGTGAGATCTCCAGCCTTCTTAAGTCCGCACGGCGAATAGAATCCCATTCTGTTATGTCTCGTTCTCATACCATCATATAGTATTTTTTCCTTATCAGAGAACTTCATTGACTTCCTTTTGATTATTCCTATCCCTTTTGAGGTGCCTATTACAAAATCTCCGCTGGAATCTTTTATTACATCATTTATATCCCAGCTAGGAATGTAGTATCTGCTATGAAAATAGTCCCATGTTTTATCTTCTTTTAAGAGCATAAGCCCTTTCTCTGATAATGCAAAGACTCCATCTTCAGTATATTTTGTAGATTTTAAAATAGGGTATGGAATATTCACTTCTCTTGAAACCCGTTCAATATCTCCATTTTTATATATTACAAAACCATCATCCGCAGTTGCAACAAGCACATCATCTCTTGCACAATCTATATTTTTGAATTTACCATCCATTATCTTTTCAACCCCTGTCTGCTCTTTATCACCTCTGTAAATAGCATCAATCGATAAGAAGAAGATATGGTTTTCAGTATAACATAGCCCGAGGATATCAAATCCAGTGTCAAAACTTTTTGGATAAAATTGGTCATTTTCGTATATTTCATATTGATTGTTTTCAAAGCCAATAATCAGTCTGCTCCCATCGGTAGTTGAATATTTAATTGTCTTTATAAAATCTCTTTCTGACTCTATTTTGATCTCATCACCAATCTTTGCCCAGTTATCTCCAATGGCTGCAATTATATTTCCGAGATTAAATAATTTTATAATTCTTTGATTTCCGAATATAGAAAGAAAATCAGTCTTTCCTTCATTTAATATATAAAGGCCATCATCTCTTCCAAGAATCAGTTTATTGTTGAATTCTACTATAGAGTTTACCGAAGTTTCCATATCGTAAATTTCAGCTTCATACTGAATAAATGGTTTATCTACATATATGCTCTTATTGCCTGAATCCAATGTTTGAGTATCAGAAGTAGTATCAGATATTTCCAGGATATCCTCATTGCCGGTGACATCAATTCCTGTATCCAATATTATGTTTTCGAACCTTTTATCCGTGCACGCAGTGGAGAGATTAATAATAAGGTAGGCAGCAATAAGAAATATATAACTCTTCATAAATTACCTCTATGAATCAATTTCATTGCGCTAACATTATTATATCTGTAAATATACTTGAGGCAACACAAATTTATTATATGGATCAGATACTGCTTTCAATCAATGCTTTTCAAAATAATTCAGGACTCTAAAATTTATATCCGAAAAATAGTATGTTTGTATAGGGAATTATTCATATCCTCAAAGTCTGCTTATATTTTCTAAAGACTCTTATATTTTATTAAACCTCCTTAGACTGGCTTTTAAGACCTGAATTTCAATATTGGCAGGAATTATTAAAGACAAATTCGATTTTCAAAAATATCGTAATGGTAGTTAATAGTTCAGGAAGAAATGATTTGTTAATTAATAATATTTAATTGAAACTAAAAGTAGATTGATAAGATGCTCTATAAAGTGTATATCTAATAAGGTGGAGGTAATTATGAAAAGATACTATATTTTTGCAGTTGTAATACTCTCTTCCTTTATTGTTTCCTGCGGTGATTCAGAAGTGAAGGACGATAATGTTGCTGAGACATTTTCTGATACAGGTTTTAATGATATATCTTCAACGGATGTGCAGAATATAGATGTAAATCAGAGTTTTACGCCATTTATGCCAGAATCACCAAAAAATCCTTATATTGATAAACCATTTATAGAGGAATATAACTCCAATCCAGCAGTCTATGATGAATTCCCTCAGGATCTGATCTGGCTTGTAAATATTGATGGGAGTCTCTGGTTTGATAATCCATTAAAAGTTACAAAGAGGGGATTTTATTATACTGAAGGCAATGTTGAAAAATTATATACAATTTCGGACGAAGATCCTGATATTATTGGTGCATCATATATTGGCAAAAAATTGATTCTTATAAGCAGCAGATATATCTATATAATTCAGGAAAACAATCTACTTGAAGGGAAATATGAATTTCAGGACATTACTTTCAGGTCGATTTATAAAGGGAAAGATCAGATTTATTTGATTACCAGTTCTGGCATTGGCACATATGATGGTAAAGAGATAAAACTTCCGCAAAATATAACCGATCCGGGAATAAACACAATTTCAGAATCAGAAGGTAAACTATATGCGGCATCAAAAGATACCATATATGTCTTTTTATTACCTTTTCTTGCGGATATAAAAGAGGACTTCTCATTTAAACTGGATGGAGATGATGCAACAGGAGACATTGTCTCTATTATCTCCGATGTATTACTTCCAGAGGAGTATGATCTTATTATAATCGGAAAGGAGAGGATCGTGGGGGCAAATATTGACTATGAGAATAAGAAATTAATTATTAAAAAGCCCGATATTTTTGATTTGAATAGAATACCCCTTTCCAATCCTGTTTATGGCGCAAGGATGTGGGACGGCGGATTTGTGGTTGCTACTACAGGTGGTGCATACAGGATTGTAAATAGAGACGGATTTTTAGAGTGGCGGGTGTATAACTATGAGAGGTGGGTTGCATCAGAGAATGTAAGATTTGTCCTTACATATTCTCAAAAAGAGTTGAGTACTCTATATTTTGCTACGGAAAAAGGTCTATCTTATGTAGAATTCAAGAGGGAGACTATAGAGGAGAAACTTGCATTGTTTGTTGAAAGAATAGTCAAAAGACATGATAGAGATGGTGCAGTTGCTGACTCAAGATTAAAAAAGAGAGGGGATCTTTCAACGAATGTGCCATGGGATTCAGACAATGATGGGAGCTGGACGAGCTACTGGCTCCTTGCAGAGTGTTTTAGATATAAAGTAACTGGAGCACCTGATGCAAAAGCAAATTTTGATAAATCACTTGATGCAATGTTGAGGCTGAGAGATGTTACGGGGACTGACTATTTTGTAGCAAGGGCCGTAATAAGAAAGGAAGGATGTCAGCTTGATGATTGTGATAGCCCGGATGATGGGTACTGGTACACATCTCCTGATGGAAAGTGGTGGGTAAAGAGAGATACAAGCAACGATGAGGTAATTGCTCATATTTTTATGATGGGTCATTCCTATGATTTGTGTGCCGATGAATTACAGAAAAAGAGAATTAGGGAGCATATCTCCGGTATTGTGGGAGGTATAATAGAACATGGCTATCAACTTATAGATCCAGTAACTGGCAGAGTTACTACATACGGTCAGTTTGACCCTTATTATGTAAATGTGAATCCATCAGGGCAATATGGCGATGGTGGAGTAAGGAGTGCTGAGATAATTGCAGGGCTCAATCTTGCATATTATATGACTGGGAATGCAAAATTTATGGATGCGAAGAAGGAGCTTATGCAGAAACATCACTATGATGATAATATAGAAAATATCTGGGAGTATCCTTTTCACAGGGGGAATTCAGATGGAGACGAGATGGGGACTGAGGCCTTTTTTGTTCTTTTGAGATATGAGCAAGACCCTGCTCTCAGAGAGCGATGGTACAACGGATGGAGAAAGACTTATGAGAATACCCT
>JBBISZ010000104.1:7166-8704 GCA_037441045.1 Deltaproteobacteria bacterium
GGCGGCTGATTATAATATGGACATTGTTGCAAGGTGGTTGAGGCTTGCGCCCGTAGATATGATAAGATGGAATATACACAATTCACACAGAAAAGACCTGATACCTCCTCCAGTAAGTTTTTATAAAGACGCAGCGATCAGTAGTGATGGTTATATTATTCCTTATAACGAACGAAGATGTGATAGATGGAATACTGATCAATTTCGCATAGATGGTGGAATGGGAGGATATGTTGAGATGGATGCCGCGGATGTGCTTGCACCTTACTGGATGGCAAGATATTATAAGTTCATTGTGAAGGAGTAAGGTTATGGAGAAGGCAAAGTATTTTATTTATGCAACAATAACAATATTACTCTCAATTACCTTTTTGTATCTGGCAGTAAGAACACCTTTTGCATCTGATGGTTCTCCTGAGAAAGCGGAGATGTCTTTTTTAATGTATTCGGTAGGCATTATGTCTCTTCTGCTTACAGCCCTATTTATATATCAGGGGGTTACAACCAGAGTGAAGAAGAAGAAGAAATTTAAATAAACTCTCTTATGATTGGGAGAATTGATCTTGTAAATGTGACAGGTGTGCCTTCAAAATCATCAAACATATAGGTAAGATAATCAACTATGTGAGGTTTTCTTGTGTAGTCTATTTTATCAACCGGCCCAAACTCCTCTACAGAGAGATACTCCATTGCAGATTTGGGACCACCAGTGAATCTCCCTACATAACCTATGTAGGTAAACAATCTCTCAAACTGAGAGAATAACCGCTTCTGTGAAGGATATGCCTCAATCAGTCTCTTCTTGTTATCGAGCTCATGAGGAGTCAGAAAAATCCTGTAAATCTCCCCTTTATAAAGAGGGTGAAATCTCATAGCCAGAAGGATGGTGTATTCATATTCAGGGAGATGAATAAAATCTATCTTTTTACCTCTCTCCTTTTCAAAATCTCTTATTGCTAAGTAGACAAAAAAATGTGTGAGGTCATGCTCAGGATGCCCTCCCTGAAAGGCGTCTGTGGCTATCAGATCAGGTTCATAATCAATGACGACCTGTTTTATGCTGCCCTTTATATTCTCAAAATAGTCTCTGTGACTTTTTATGTCCTCAGGATTTTTATACAGGAGGGAAAGCCTTCTATATATCTCCACCTCTGAAAACTGAAGGCATTTTAAGTTTTTCTCTTCTATCCCTACTGCGGCTGCGGCGTTTATTGCCTCTCTCTGCCTTATCTTTGAGTACTCTTCAGGTGTTACTTTCATCTCAAAGTAGAGTCCATCCCCATTTGTAACCCAGACGTGTTTTTTCCAAGCCTTTGAATGAGTCCTGCGTAGTTGAGCTCGTCGTCCTGATGGGCAATAATAAATAGAGGCTTTTTATACGCCTTTACCTTCAGAAATACATCACCATCCTCATATTTTTTCTTAAAAAACATCTCAAATCTCCTTAAAGAGCGAAATAAATTATTTCACAAATTGCAAAAATATGCAATAAACATTGCCGCAGGTCTGTAAAATGTTTAATCTGATCAGAGATAAAA
>JBBISZ010000105.1:0-2920 GCA_037441045.1 Deltaproteobacteria bacterium
AGATAGAGGCATTTCTGAGTAGAAAAGAGATAAGGGATATCTTTGATATTGAGTTTTTATTAAAGAAGGGTATTGAATTAGACGCAACAAAGGAAGAACTTCAAAAGCTATTTGATGGAATAAGCACTTTGAAAAGAAAAGACTATTCTGTAAAACTTGGCTCAATCCTTGATGCAGAACAAAGGCGGTATTATATAAAAGAGAATTTCAAGATTCTAATTATGAAGATTAAAGAAGAATTGGACAGTGTCTGAAAATATTAATTTATACAGCATGATATTCGTGCGTCCGGGAGAATAGTCACACCAGCAGGTCAGACATTTTTATTGAAAAAGATTTAACTGAAATTTTCTTTTCTAAAGCCCAGGATGAAGTAGATAGGAAGTTCTGGTGAATATAATAATCTGTTGAGTTTTATTTGCTTAAGATCATTTGAGACAGGTTAGGTTTTATATTATTATCATTCTTTAGAGACCGCTTATTTATCTCAGATACAAAAGAACAATCAGAAGAATCTTATACAAAGACAATGGAGAATAGAAGAAAGGATAAAATAACAGATTCAAATTTATTTGCTGAAAATTATCTTTTTAATATTAGGTTTATAAGGTGGTCTTATTATACCTTTTTCTGTAATTATTGAAGTAATATATTTTGCAGGAGTTACATCAAATCCAATATGTCTTGCTCTAACACCCTCTGCTGCAATGCCCCTACCTGAGATATTTAATACCTCATTTTCATCTCTCTCCTCAATCGGGATCTTTGAGCCATCTTCAATTCTCATATCAAATGTTGAGGAGGGTGCGGCTATATAAAATGGGACATTATTTTCTTTTGCCAGAACTGCAAGTGTGTAAGTGCCTATCTTATTTGCAGTATCTCCATTCTGTGCAATTCGGTCAGCCCCTGTTACAATAAGGTCAATATCTCCTTTATTAATGAAATATCCTGCCATGTTGTCTGTAATGAGATAATGTTTTATTCCGAGTCTTTTGAGTTCATAGGTTGTAAGTCTTGCACCCTGAAGATATGGTCTTGTCTCATCTACAAATACAGTTATGTCTTTCCCATATTCAAAAGCCGCCCTTATTACACCTATTGCTGTGCCGTATCCACCTACAGCCAGTGCGCCTGCATTGCAATGGGTAAGTATGGTCGCTTTTCTGGGCACAACTCTATTTCCATTCTTTCCTATCTGTCGGTTGATTTTTATATCTTCCTCGAGGATCTTCAGCGCCTCTTTTTCCAACCTTTTATACAGATCTTCTCTTGTGCAACATCTTTTATTAAGAAGACTGTTTGCTTTATTAAATATTCTCTCTATTGCCCATCTCAGGTTGACAGCGGTTGGACGAGCTGATTTGAGCATATTTGCACTGTTGTATAATTCTACTTTTAGGTCTGCAACCCTTCTACTTTTGATATTTTTCATCTTCAATACAAATCCAAAAGCCGCTACAATTCCTATTGCAGGTGCTCCACGTATTACCATACTTTTTATGGCATTATAGACATCTCTATCAGTCTTTAGCTCCAGCCATTTTTCCCTGTGAGGAAGTAGTCTCTGATCTATTACAAAAAGACGATTCTCTCTCCAGATTAGAGGGGTTAGTTCTTTCATAATTTTCCCTTTTTAATTATCAAATTTGTCAAGCTCTGCTTTTACAATATCCTTTGCGCTTCTTGGATCAATCTTCCCTTTCATCGCCTTCATTATCTCTCCCATAAAGAAGCCCAGCAGATTTTGATTGCCCGACTTATATCTCTTTAACTCCTGTGGATAGGTGGCGATTATATCCCTTATCTTACTTTTGATTTCATCGGTATCATTTATTATTTCATAACCCTTTTCCTTGATTATTTCGTTAACATCTCTATTGTCTTCAAACATCAGACCAAAAATCTCTTTTGCCATATTGAGTGTTATTTTTCTGGAATTTAGTTGTTTCAGGAGTGCTACCAGTCTGTGAGGGTTAACAGGAGAATGAGAAATCTCTATCTTTCTGCTATTAATCTCTTTAAGATATTCATTTATTATAAATGATGCGATCCGGGAAGGCTCGTTCAGCAACTTTACACAATCTTCAAAAAAGTATGCTATCTCTTTATCCTGAATCAGTATGTTTGCGTCATAATCCGAAAGTCCCATCTCTTCTATGTATCTCTTCTTTTTCTGCTTTGGCAGTTCACAGATATCCTGAGCATAATCAGATATCTCTGAATCTTTAAGAATAAGGGGAAGTAGATCAGGCTCTTCAAAGTATCTGTAGTCGTGACTCTCCTCTTTGGAGCGAATGGGTCTTGTAACCTCCTCCCTTGAATCAAATAGCATTGTCTCCTGTTCTATCTTTTCGCCATTTTGTAATTTTTTTATGTGTCTATCTATCTCATAGGCGAGTGCCTTTTCTACAAATTTGAACGAATTCAAGTTTTTTATCTCTGTCTTTACTCCAAATCCTTTCTCATCTATAGGTCTTACAGAAACATTGGCATCGCATCTTAATGATCCCTCCTCCATATTTCCATCACAGACATCAAGGTAGACAAGAATATTTCGGAGCTCTTTTAAGTACTGTGATGCCTCTTCCGGGGAAGATATATCGGGGTATGTAACTATTTCAATCAGAGGAACACCGGAGCGATTGTAGTCAATATAACTTTTATCAGGGGCGATGTCATGAATATCTTTGCCAGCATCTTCTTCAATATGAATTCGCATTATCCTGATCTTTTTAGTTCCTTTTTTTGTCTCAATTTCAACATATCCATCTGTTGCAAGAGGCTTATCATATTGAGTTATTTGATACCCTTTTGGGAGATCAGGATAGAAATAATTTTTGCGGGCAAATCTGCTCTCATTGTGGATTTTACAATTGAGCGCAAGCGCTGCGCGGACGGCGAGTTCTACAGCAAATCT
>JBBISZ010000105.1:2941-8332 GCA_037441045.1 Deltaproteobacteria bacterium
AGTACTGGAAGTGTCCCCGGCATACCAAGGCATACAGGACAGACATTTGTATTTGGAGGAGCGCCAAACTGATTTGGACAGCCGCAAAAAATCTTACTTCTTGTCTTAAGCTGGGCATGTACCTCAAGCCCTATTATTGCTTCGTAATTCATAACCTTACTCCATTTAGAATTTTCATACAGTCTGTCTCTCTTTCGTATAGTGCGGCAAGGCTCAAAAGATTATGTTCATCAAACGGTCTACCTATAAATTGAACACCTATTGGTAGATTTTCTTTATTGAGTCCAGCGGGCAAGGATATCGCCGGAAGGCCTGCGAGATTTACAGGGATTGTAAAGATATCAGATAGGTACATTGAGAGTGGATCGTCTATTTTTTCTTTTAACTTAAAAGCAACATCTGGTGTCACTGGCATCAGTATTGTGGATACTTTAGAAAATGCTTTATAGAAATCACTTGTTATCAATCTTCTAACCAGTGATGCCTTTCTAAAAAATGCGTCATAATATCCACTGGAGAGTGCAAATGTCCCCAATATTATTCTACGCTTTACCTCGTCTCCAAATCCTTCCTCTCTTGTCCTTTTATACATATCTTTCAGATTCTTAAACTCATGGGTTCTATAGCCATATTTGACTCCGTCATAACGGGCGAGGTTGGAAGATGCCTCAGATGTGGCAATCAGATAGTATACGGCAACTGCGTATTTTATATGAGGTAGTTCAATCTCAATTATTGGTATTTTCAATCTCTGAAATAGTTTTACTGTCTCAAGATATGCATTTAAGACTTCCTCATTTATGCCCTTAAAATAATCAGGATCTAATATTCCGATGGAAGGATTTTCGGGCATCTGCTCAATCCATTCTGTATAATGAGGAACAGGGGTTGTAAGTGTGGTGGAGTCCTTTGGATCATTACCTGCAATGCTCTCAAGGAGAATTGCACAGTCTCTAACACTCTTTGTCATCGGTCCCGCCTGATCGAGAGAGGATGCAAATGCTATCATCCCGTATCTGCTGACTCTTCCGTATGATGGTTTCATACCTATAATACCGCAAAATGCTGCTGGCTGCCTTATTGAACCTCCTGTGTCTGTACCCAGAGATGCGGGGGTAAGTCCTGCTGCAACTGCTGCCGCGCTTCCTCCAGATGAACCTCCGGGACTTCTTTCGGGATCAAAAGGGTTTTTTACAGGACCAAAGCAGGAGTTTTCATTACTTGAACCCATCGCAAACTCATCCATATTTAGTTTTCCAAATATTATTGCCCCGGCATCCTTCAACCTATTTACAACTGTGGCATCAAATGGTGGAACGAAGTTCTTAAGAATTCTGGATGCGCATGTGGTTCTAATATTTCTTGTTGTAAAAATATCTTTTATTGCTATTGGAATCCCCTCAAGCGGTCTAATCCTGTCCGGGCTTTTTGATAAAATCTCATCGGATTTTTTTGCGTCAATCAATGCCGATTCTTCCGATATTGTAATAAATGCGTTGATCTCTGGATTGTATCGATACGCCTGTTCAATATATATTTTTGTGAGTTCGGTTGCTGTTATCTCTTTTTTCAGCAGAATATTTTTTATGTCAAATATTCCAAGTCTTCTGATGTCTCTGATCATAACTTTCCTCATTCTATAATTTTTGGTATGCCAAATAATCCCTCTTTTTCAGAAGGTGCATTGGCGATTGCCTGAGATCTTGTAAGCGGTTCTTGTGGAATATCCATTCTTATAACTGGCGGAAACTCTATTCCACCAAACATTGGAACAACTCCATCTGTGTTAACCTCATCAAGCATTGCCATATAATCTAAAATCTTCTGAATCTGTGATAGAAATCGAGGGTAATCTTCTTTATTAATTTTTAGCATTGAGAGATTACATAGATGATCAAGCAATCTGTCATCAATTTCTATTTTGCTCATATAATTTTCATCTCCTTGATTTTATAAAAAGTTCAGAGAACACTTCAAGATTAATAATACTTTTTACTGATTATGTAAACATAAAACAGTTAATAAGGTCTATCTTACCATCTCTTCAAGTTCAAGTTCATGTGGTAGAAGTTTGGGCGGAGATACGAGATATTGATCAGGGGAGATGTTTATAAAATTACTGACCCTTGATGTATATATACAGGCATAATCTTCAATCTGTGCCCCGAATTTGGAGAGTTCATTCTCCTCCCTGAGCAGTGATCCCCAGAAAGGATTAAATCTGCTGGATATACCGTTTTTCATATTCTCAAGGTTCTGAATAAGCCTAACATATTTTTCTTTTTTCTTCTCAATTTCTCCCTTTGAATAATTGTTTATACCATTTTTGATATTGTATTTTATCTGGTTGAGTTCCCTCTCAAGAATGATCCTTTTGAGTTCCATTCTGCCGTATTTTTTTATTTCTTTGATGTTGTTTATGGTAATCTTTATTTCATCTGCGAGCTCGGGGATAATCATACAGGTTCGCCAGAGTGTCTTTTTTTTGGATGATAGAATGTCACCGTAAATATGATCGCCCACATATAGTATCTGTTCCCCTTTTATCGCGCTCAACCTCTCAAAATCGAGAATATTCCCGCCCTGAAAGATTTCCCCTTTGATAAATGAATTAATTGATGGAGAGAGTGGTTTTGATTGATTGCTGGTTGTGTTAAGAAGTTCAAATGGCTTATTCTCACTGAAGAACTCGGGTTTTCCTGCGCCAACTATGATGATATCAAAATATGTGGTCCAGTGCTGGTAACCCTTCAATCTATTATTCAAAAGATAAGACATAATATGATTGGTGTATTCCCATAGACTATTGGTAAGTAGAAAAAGTTTCTTTCCGTTGGACTTTAGCCTGTGAAGTGTGGAGGGTAGAAGTGGATCAAACTCAATATATTCTGAAATGTCTTTTTGAACAATTTTTTTAAGCGTTCCATCCTGGTGTATTTCATCTATTGATTTTCTTATATCAGAAATGAGATCGTATAATTTTATATGTTGAAAATGCTTGAGTGTCTTGAGCCTTTCGATGGTATTGATAATTATTGCTACCTCAGGTAATGAAAACAAAGTATCAAGCCATAAAAAATCGTTTGAAAAAAGGTCTAATTTCTTATTGCGATAATTTGCATATCTCTCTTCATAGGTGAGATTAGTTTTGCCATGCATTGCCCTGTGAACAAAATTATATTTATCCAGTTTTAATATATTTCCGTTTATTTTGTCTACCACAAGTCCGCGCATTACATATCTACTATCAAATTTTTTATCAAAAATCTCCTCCGGGTACCCTTTTTCAATGAGTCTGTTTATAGTCTTTTCAAGCGCCAGCTCTTCAAATTTAGGATATTTGTAGATAGCCAGAGTATAATCCATATCAAATCCGACCATTTTTATGGAGGATAGACGCAGATTCCTATTTACAAAGATAAGGTGCTCCAGAGGAACCTGAGGGGTAATACTCTTTTTGTCTTTCATATTCTAATCTCAAAACCTTCCGTTAAGACCTTACCTTCATATATTATTAAACTTTTTGCTATGCAAGAATAAATTTGGCTTATGCTTTTTCTGATTTTAGTTAAATCTCGTAATTTTGTTATTTAATATGGAAACTGATTGTTTAGAGGATTGACTTGACAAAAATTCTATATTTCAACAATTGTTCAATACACATCAAGTTTTAGTAGGTATAAAAGTGAATAATATTAAATGTTAGAAAGTAACTGGCACTAAAATGTTAGAAAGTAACTGGCACTAAAACTACCACTTAAAGTTTTATTAGCAATTGTGGAAATAGGTAAATAGTTTATGCCTGTTACATAAAACAGATTAAGAGCAGGGTGTCAATATTTGAAGTGCAGTCAAGTTGGTCAAATATAAATGTAGGGGGTATCAGAAAAAAGTTTACTGGTTTTAATTTTTTTATACTGGTAGATTTCGTTTATATGCAAACCCATAAAACCCGCCAAAATAACTAATGATTTCAATGAGTTATAAAGCAATTAACGAATTAAAGGTAACTGGCACTTTTTGTATTGAAAGGTAACTGGCACTTTTTGTATAAAAAATAAATTGACAATTCTGGATAAATGGTTTAATGGTTTAGTGGTTAAACCAAATAAAGGAAATTTTATGAATTTCATAAAGGTAAAGAAAGTCAATATATCTGAACAGATTGCAATGAGTCTGAGGGAGCTAATTCTTGGGGGCGAAATCAAACCATCGGAGAAATTACCTGCAGAAAGAGATCTGGCCAGGAGATTTGGAACAAATAGAAATACACTTCGGGAAGCGCTAAAGATTCTCGAAAGAGATGGTCTTATCAAAATCAAACAGGGTGGAGGGGTAGAGGTTAATGATTTCAAGAAAGATGGTAAGATAAATCTTCTGTCAGCCATAATTAAGAACACGAGAGATTATACAGTAAAAATCAATATTGTTCTGGATGCCCTGAGAGTTAGATCTGCGGGTCTTGCCGAAATTGCAAGAATTGCCGCTGAGAAGTGTAACAAAAGCCAACTTGCAGAAATTGAGAATGCGTTAAACGAAATAAAGAATTATATAGATACGGTTGATCACGGTAAGGCTTATGAATTGGAAATGAAATTCTTGAAATCTATTGTGGAGGCAGGTGATTCGATGGTTCTGATATGGTTTTTTAATACAATTAAAGAGATAACGGACGATGCATTTGAGGAGTTTGGAACCTTCTGGAATATCTCAAAAGAGTATTTTTCCTCTATCAATAGAATTTATGAGGCAATCAGGGATAAGAATCCTGCGCTTGCTTACAGTGTGACAAAAGAGCATTTTGACAGTCTGGATAAAGGTTTAATTAAAATATTTAAGGAGGTAAAGAATGCCAAAGTTTAAGTGTTTAGTAACGGGCGCCTGCGGTTTTATAGGCTCACATATGGTTGAGCTGCTCGCAGAAAATGGACACGAGGTTATTGCAACAGATGTGCAATCTACCATCAATGCTCAGGAGCCTATTAAAAAAGAATGCGTGCTTACGACTCAGAAGATGGCTTCAAAATTAATACCGTGTGATATTACCAGTCAGAAGGAGGTGGAGAAGCTACCACTTGATGTAGATTATGTCTTTCATATTGCATCTGTATTTAGCTATTCTGCCCCGTGGGAGGTTCTGTACAGAGTAAATGTTCAGGGAACCATAAATCTTCTGGAGGCAATAAGGAAACATCAGGGCATTAAGAGATTTGTCCTCTGGGGCGCAGGCGGTGTATATGGAGAGCCAAAGCCTGAATATACACCTTTTACTGAAGAGACTCCTCCCGATCCACCAAATAATTATCAAAGGGCAAAGTGGTTTCAGGAATTTACGACTATGCTTTATGGGAAAAAATATGGGATAAAATATACAATTCAGAGGCCCACCAC
>JBBISZ010000105.1:8342-8687 GCA_037441045.1 Deltaproteobacteria bacterium
GTCTACGGGATAAGACAATTCTATGGAGGTGTAGATTTCTTAAGAACGGGGCATAAGACTGGCATACTGGGCTTACCCGCAAATATGAATACCCATGTTCCATTTGTGCATGTGGAGGATGTCTGTAATATGGCACTATTTCTCGCTCAAAAGCCAGAGGCAGAGAATGAAATCTATAATTCCAACGACGATTCCAGAATGACAATGAATGAGGTAATGAGATTTATCGCTGCTATATATGGAAAGCCTTTTATGCTGCTTCCACCTCTTCCGATGGGTGCAATAAAGGATCTGCTTCTTGTAATTGCTGACCTTGAGGGATTTTTAACCCGGAAGGTTTTGAAT
>JBBISZ010000106.1:0-8682 GCA_037441045.1 Deltaproteobacteria bacterium
TATTAACGAGGAAGGTAAAGTTGTTAAACAGCAGAAGATTATGAACTCAAGAGATAAGACCCGGGAAATTTATTGATGTCTTATGACATTCGGGTCAAGTTTAAGGGAGTGCGCATGAATTTACAAAATGCGGTAGAATGCCGCCAAAAGAAGAATATGTATTTATAAAAGTAAAGAAAGTGAAATGCAAGTATGATGAGCAACAAGATACGAGGTTAGAAAATGCTTGAAACTATAGAAAATAAATCCTAAATATTGTACTCCAATTTTTCAAAGAATATCATTTTCGGTAGCGGTGACAAAATATATTAAAAAAGTATAAATTTTATATTCAAGAGTTAGAATATTTAAGTTCATCTATTAGAGGAGAAAAAGTGGCTTTTAGTTCGTCAGTTGACGCCATCTTCCTATCAATATGAAAAATAAAAAGTCTCTGTCCAATATACCTGGGCACTATATGTATGTGGATATGGAATACCTCCTGTCCTGCCACCTTTTCATTGGTCTGATGAATATTGATACCGTCGGGTCTTAATATCTCCTTAATCTTTTTTGCTACCTTTGTAGTGGTTCTAAATAAATATGAGGCATATTCTTCATCCAGTTCATATATATTAGTAAAATGCTTTTTAGGAATTACAAGTGTATGACCCTTCATAAGAGGGAACAGGTCTGCAAATGCCATTGTATACTCATCCTCATAAATAATAACTGCCTCTCTCTCCCTCTTTACAATCTCGCAAAATATACATCCGTCTTTATACATAAATTCTCCCTATAAAACCGACAAAAATATATCTATATTTACAACTAAATCAACAAAACTTTTTGCTTTATTAAACCTGAATATTGTGTAATAAAAGAAGATGTGTTTTATGAATAACAATACTGATACATACACACTTAAAAAGGCATTTTTATTCGCTCTGACGGCTTTTATCATCTGGCGAGGCTCCCTATTTCTACTCGATTTCCTGTCCATGAGCTTTACCTATGAACGGACAAACAATTCAAATAAGGACTATCAGGCCTATCCACAGAAGGAGAGATACTTTCTGGATGGATGGTTTAGGTGGGATTCGGGCTGGTATAAAAGAATTGCCGAAAAAGGATATTACATTGAGGGGCATCAGAGTAATGTGGCATTCTTTCCACTCTTTCCATATTTGAGTAGATATCTCGGTTATCTGGTAGGTTCTCACTTCCTGGCGGGATTTTTGATCTCCAATTTTTCTACCCTTTTTGGCATTTTCTTTATGTATCTTATAGCCCTCTCAATGATGGATGAAAAACGTGCAAAGAGGTCAATAATACTTATTCTCATTTTTCCTGCCTCCTTTTTTTTATCAGCCTACTACACAGAAGGACTTTTTCTGATGACCATTACAGGAAGCACATACTTCTTTTTCAAAAAAAAGTATTTCCTATCAGGAATATTCGGAATGATGGCAATGCTTACAAGATCCACAGGAATAATCTTATTTATCGTATTTTCATTATACCTCTTCTGGGAAATAATTAAAAAACGGGAAAAATTTGATCTCAAAATGTTATTTTTATTCTTAATCCCTGCAGGTCTTCTTATATTTATGTATATGTTAACAGTTCAGGTAGGTGATCCATTTGCATTCTCCAGATTTCAGTCAGGCTGGGGGAGACATTTTGTATTTCCACTATTTACACCGTTTATTGAACTTTACAGAGTAAACTGGTCATTTCCCAGAGACGATGTAAATATGCAAAAATTCTTTGAGGCAGTTACCTCCATAATTTTTCTCCTGATTGCCATAATTATGATTTTCAAAAAGTACAATCCTGTCCTCTTAATGATTGTCTTATTTGGAGTACTTATGCCCCTCTCAACAGGTAAAGTTATGTCTATGATGAGATTCTGTGCAGTCCTATTCCCCGCATTTTATTATATCTCCGAGATCTGTGAGGACAGTAGAATTGAAAGATATGTGTTCTTTATATCAGGATTTTTGCTTGCGGTATTTAATTTAAGATTTTTAAACTGGTTCTGGGCTGGATAGATTATGTATTTCAGAGTTGATGTAGACAAATGTGACCAGAAAATTGAGTCTCTGTTTGAGCTGGATATAAGAAATGGAGATGTCTTAATCTTGCGTGGAGAATATCCACTCAATAGTGCTACATTTCGCTCGCTATATATGAACTATGAAAAACGCAAAGTCGATTTTATCTTTGAGACTCGTGGAGAAGGGTTTCACCTTGATTATAATATATCAAAAATACTTAAAATGAGAATAAGGGAGTTGAGAATATATTTTTATAGTGCTGACTTCCCTGAAAACGACATGAAACATCGCCAGTCTGGATACTCTATCTATACACTTTATGGAATTAAGGCATTAAAGGAGGCAGGTTATAACAATATTTCATTTGTAACCAGTATCTCGAAAAGAGATTGTAATAGAATAAAATACCTTCTTGAACTTATGGATCATGAGGGTATAAAAGATCTTTATATAAAGATAGAAAAAGATACACCGCTTAATAACAGAGTCGCAATAATAAGGGATCTTGAGAAGGAATTTTTGGGTAATAAGAGAATAATTATTGACAACAATGGATTTGAAATGAGACTTACCGGAAGAACTGATCCTGTGGAGATAAGATCAGATCCTGATTCGGGAACAATCAATCTTGTAATTCGAAATACCTGTTCAAGTAGTTGTATTTATTGTACCACACGGATCGTTTCCTGTGCAAATAACGACCCACTACCTTACGACAATAAGGATAAAATTATAAGTTCAATAATAAACGAGACAAAAAAGCTCAAAAAGCCAGAGATACTTGAGATAGTAGCAGTAGAACCTTTTGAGCATCCACATATAAAGGCGATATTAAAAGAGACATACAATCTTGGTTTTAAGGATGTAAGGATTCTCACTCATGGAAGAAACCTCTCAGACATAAGTTTTATTTCTGCATTAGAAAAATACGGTTTGAGAGATGTTCTTATCCCGATAACATTCTATTCGCCTGAAACAGCAGTTGAGAATGCTGGAGATGAAAAACATTATCACGATATAGTAAGGACACTTGAGAATATTAAGAATTTTAAGGGAATCAGATCTGGTTTCAATATTGTAATCTCAAAGGCAAACTACCAGTACATAGACAAAATATATGATTTTATAAGAAGTTATGGCTTTCAAAATATAGTTTTTAGCCTCGCCCTCCCTTCAATTGAGGATGAGAGATACTTCAAACCCTATGCAGTAAAGTTCTCCGATATACTAAATGTTGTGCAGGAAATATCTGACTCTAAACTAAAGGAAAAAATAGTTCTTTCAATAATGTCATTTATTCCTGCCTGCTTGATTATAAAATATATGGGAAGTCAGTGGGAGCAGATAATGCCAGAAAAGCTAAATGAGCGAAATCCGTCATCACTGGCTTCAAAGAGTAAAAGTGCCTCTCCAAAAACACTTATCCGCTGCAAGAAATTTAATAAGTGTCCGCATCATAACTATTGTGTCGGCGTTAATGAGATATATATGAGAGTCTTTGGAGATAATGAATTTCACCCTTAGACAATGAGAACAAATGTAGTAATAATTCTATGTGTTTATTTATTCCTCCTTTGTTGCAACAAAGATTATTATAATGAAATAAAAAAGGATTGTAATCCCCAAAAGGCATCAGAGATATTTGAAAAACTCAAACAGAGCGAAAATCCTGCTATTTTTAAGGTAATTGAGGCTATGGCTGATTGCAGATCAGAAGAGATAGATAAATATTTGTCCCAATCTTACTCAAAATCCAATGATAAAATAAAATCTGCAATTTATAAAAATCTAGTTAGAACCAGAAGCATTTATTTTACCGATACCCTGATAGGTATTCTAATAAATAAAGTTCAGACAAATGAAGATTACAAACAGATACTATCAGATTTAAATTCAATAGACAGCACAATCCTTGAGAAGAAGTACAATGAACAGATGAAATTATTAAATGAGGCTCGTCAGAATAAAAATAAACTCTCAATTGAGATATACCTTGAAAATGTAAAGGCGCTCTCAAAGATACTCAATCAGAGGTTTGATGGCGGGGAATTTAAAGAGGAGATAAAATCTATTAAGAATAAAGCCGAGAAGGAAGAGTTATATACAAAATTTCTGGATGCCACCAGCAATCAGCAGATGATGCGCTCTTATGAGATTTATAAAAAATTGTCAGAAAGAGAACTCATAAACAAAAACAATTCACATACAAAACTTTTGTCTATCTTAAAGGAACTCTCTGATACCGAGGAAAAATTCTACAACACCGCTCAAAGGCAGGATCAACTTATGATAGATCTTGAAAAGGCAAAAAGAGATGGAAGGACAGAAGACATGAAACAATTACAATCAGAACTACAAAGTGTTAAATCTGATATGGTCTTTAAAAAAAGGGCACTTGATAGGGCTGCAAAGAGACTCGAACTTGTAAGAGAATTATTCTTTGAGGTAAAAAAATGAGATATGTTGCAATAATATTTTTGTCTGTTGTTGGTCTGGTTCTCCTTACAGGTACTATCCTGAATTATCTTTTTCTTCCCTATGAATGTATCCTGGACAAGAAAGAGGAGTGCTTAAAAAAGATTTCAGAGACGGATAATACCAGAATGATTGGAAGGATATGTCATAAATATAGTGAGGAGGATTGCATAAAATTACTCAGTGATCTCCATTCGGCTTCAAGGGATTCAGATATACACCTTATCTCAGATGATTACTGTCTCAACAGACGCGGTTCATTCTGCGCATTCTCTGCAATATCTTACAGTGCAATGGGTAATACAGAGGCGGCTCGGAGGTTTTCAGCATCTGGATGTGAACAGTCTGAAGGTGTGAGCTGTGCAATACTTGCAGGTATTCAACTTGATGAAGAAAATACTGAAGAGGCTCTTACAACATCCCTCAAAGGATGCCTTCTTGGTTCTGCAGCAGCCTGTGCAATATCAGGCACCATTCTCTTTGAAAAAGGCAATGAAGAGCAAGGAGCTCAGTTTATAAAAAGATGCTGTGAACTCGGTGGAGATGAATGCTGTGAATAAAGCTCTTTTGCTATTGTTTATTCTTGAACCATAAAAAATATATCTGGCAGAATCGGTACTTTTGAGAACTGAAAAAAAATGATAATTAATCAGGACATTACCTTATAGGTGATTTTTGATCAAATCTCCAATATCCACGATGAAAAATCAGTCCAGTTTTTATATTTATTGCATGAATTAAATACCATTTAAAAGTTTCTTATACTTATGTAATAATTACTTGACATATTTTTTATATGTAATATCTTACAAAATGCAATAAGTAATGATTATATATAGGACCAACAAGACTGTTTATTATTCTAAAAGCAATTACAGGATTTATGCTCAGATGATGTAAAGCATGTTTTTTGTAAATACTTACACAATCAGAGGGCGGTCCAATGAAAGAGCTAAAAGGTTTTAACTCACTGTTTATCTCAACTGAAGATAATCTTGTTAGAGACATTGAGAGACATCTGGAACAGAAAAAGACATATCCCCACTTCAGACAGGTAAGAAGTGAAGAAGAACTGAAAAAGTCATTAGGTGAGAATGGCTGGGATATAATCTTTTTTGAATATCCTAATAGTTTCATAAAAGCTGATGATTTTCTTAAGTTGATAAAAAGTAATAATTTACACATTCCTTCAATTATTATCGGGGAAAATACTGGAGAAGAGGAGGTAGCAGAGCTTATAAAAAAGGGATTCTCCAATTACATAAAAAAGACCAATTTTGAGAGATTGGAATCAATAATTTTTAATGAGATCAAAATTAATATTAGAATGAAAGAGTCTATAAGGCATGAAATTCTCAAGAGAAATCTGGAACTATCAGATATATTTGCAAGATTTGCCGGCGGAGTCTCTCATAATATAAACAACCTGTTGATGGTGGTGTTAAATAATGCAATATTTATTAGAGATAATCCCATTCTTACAATAAATCTGCGGGAGGATATAGATAGAATTATTACCTCTGCCAGAAAGGGAGAAGAGTTTATAAAGGATCTGCTATCCATAGCCAGCGGGAACAAATTAGAACCGACAATCCTGGATGTAAATTCATTTTCATATAAGGTTGCAGATATAATAAGAGGTACTATGGGTCCTGATATAGATGTCAATTTAGAAAGAATTTCTATAACAAAACAGATAAAAGTTGACGAAAAACTTATAATTCAGGCTTTCCAAAATATTGCACTCAATGCAAAGGAGGCAATGAGAAATTCAGGGGTTTTTAATATTAAGGTAGAGGTTGTAAATCTTGATGAAGAAGATCTTCTTGTGAGCAATGGTGGGTTAAAACCGAGAGAATATATTAAGTTTACATTCTCAGATAACGGAATAGGAATTCCTGAGGATATCAAACCACATATCTTTGAACCATTCTTTTCTACAAAAGGTAAAGGTATGGGTTATGGTCTGGGATTACCGGTAAGTTATGGAATTATAAAAGAGCACAACGGAATAATTGATTTTGATTCAGAACCGGGTAAGGGAAGCAATTTTTATGTATATATACCGGTATATACAAAGGACTCTCAAGAGATATACAGATCAGAATATACTGAACATACAAAGAAGAGAAGAGGGTATATCCTTATTGTAGAGGATGATCTGGATGTAAAAATGATTCTGAGCAGAATCTTTATAGAGGAAGGTTACAATACAATTGAGGCTATAGATGGAATTGGTGCCCTTGTAATGCTTGATAAAGTAAAACCGGACAATCTCTGTGCTGTTGTTACCGATGTAATAATGCCCAGGATGGGTGGACTTGAACTCGCAAAAAATGTACGGGAAAAATACAAGGATGTAAAAGTAATATTTATCTCAGGGTATCCTGACAATGATTGTCAGATTTTGAAGTTTGAAAACTCCATATTCATTCAGAAACCTATCGCTGGCGAGATTCTAATGAATAAGGTCAGAGAATTCCTGTTTGGTAACAAGTGCGAGGAGAAAAAGGAATAGGTGCTAAATATTGGTTTTTTGATTTAATGTTCTCTTTTATCAAGGCATTTGCTTATGTTTTAAGTTCGTAGAGTTCAAAACCTGATAAATGTTGCTTTATATATATTCTGCACCTTTTTGTCAGGTTGTCCATCCTCCAGGGGATGCTGCATATATCCATTTATTTTATTCATCTTTTTCCCATTCAATATGTCCATTTATATCATATTTTTCATAAGCATTTAATATTTCTTCACAAAATCTTTTTATTTTTTCATCGCCTATGTTTTTTGCTGTTCTCCACAATCTTATAAACATTTTCTTTCCACTCTCCGTTTGACCATAATTCTTCTTTCTAAAATTACATATTGAACATAATGTCTGACCATTATCATAAGTTGCTTTACCACCTTTATCTTTAGGTAATATATGATCTACATGTAATTCATATCCTTCATTTCTACCTCTTCCACAAATAACACACTTGTAACCATCTCTCTCCAATATTAGTCTTTTTATTTCTGGAGTAAATTCCTCTAATTCTTTTTGAGAAACAAAATCTGGATCATATTTGTAAATGCCTTCTTTTATTTTAATTAAATATCCTTTTTGATGTAAATATCTAATTGCTCGCCATGTATCTCTTGGTTTTCTGTGATATAATTTGACATATTGTTCTTCAACCCAGTCAACTACAGGTTCATGCGGCAATTCTTCGCCAGGATGTTTTTTGAAATATTCCATAATTAAATCGCTGATGGATTTATTTTTTTTCTTCATAGCCAAATCTTTATTAAAACAACATTTTTGTTTCATTAATAATTCTTCGTTTTGCCAGTTCACAATATTTAATATCTATTTCAAGTCCAATGGAAAACCTATCTGTATTGTTTGCAGCTATGAGTGTAGTTCCACTGCCAACAAAAGGATCAAATATCATATCGTCAACAAAACTAAACAATTTAATACATCTTAAAGGTAGTTCTATTGGGAAAGGAGCCGGATGACCTATTTTCTTTTTACTCTCCCCATTAAATGTCCATAAACCATTAGTCCATTCTATAAATTCCTTTCGGGAGATATCAGAAATTCTTGTCCCTGTGCTTTTTTTCCACTCTCCTTTATAAAGAACTACAATTAATTCAACAGGTGCAATTACATAAGGTGCTACGGCTGACATCCATGATCCCCATGCTGTTCTTCTTGAAATATTACCTTCATTCCAAACAATTGTTGAATGATACTTCCATCCTACTTTCTGAGCTATAGTTGTTAAATCTGCTCCTACACTTCTTTGTCCTCCTTTATTTTTATCCAGAGGAATATTTAAGCAGAATCGTCCTTGCTTTTTTGTCCAATTAAAACAATTTCTCATCCATTTTTCTGAAAAGAGTAAATATTGCTCATAAGTTAGATTATCCTTATGGGAATTATATTTCAAATCCACATTATAGGGGGGAGATGTTATAATTAAATCAAAAATCTCTCTATTAAAAAGGTTTTCATCTAAGACATTTCCATTAAGCAAAAGTGTTTTCTTATGATATAAAAATATATTATCCTTACAACCTGTTAACAATTCATTAAAATCCACAATTGAGCTATTTTTATCTACTCTTTCATTAGTTGGGTCTATCATATAATTAAGACTATATATTTCGGACAGTTTTT
>JBBISZ010000107.1:0-314 GCA_037441045.1 Deltaproteobacteria bacterium
TGATGTGACAAAAAATGAACTAATAGGACTAAAAAATAATATTGACATTGTGAAATTATCTAAAAATATAGAGCTCTTAACAGAGTAGCTTGATAATGCCTATGAAAACAGGAGAAGGAGGCATACAGAAAATGATATATATTTCGAATAAATTTAATTATGATGAAAGACGACTGGCTGAATCAGAAAAGGCTATTTTTTCAAATAATCCTTTGCAATAACATATATCTCCTTTGAACCTTTTCTTGTAGAATCATGTCTTGTAAGATATAGGTTATTAAATCTGGCTTTTATTAAATTCTTAAACTCTATTA
>JBBISZ010000107.1:324-8649 GCA_037441045.1 Deltaproteobacteria bacterium
ATCAGACCCCTCAAAAATTTTTATAATTACATTTCCACCTTCCTTAAGGAGCAGATCCAGTGAATCAAAAGCAGTCTTTGCAAGCTGAAAAGAGTTGTAGGCATCTTTGAACTGAATCCCTGATGTATGCGGTGCCATATCAGAGAGGAGGACATCAAATTTATTGCCACTATTAAAGGAGATTATTTTTTCAATCTTATCTCTATCTCTAAAATCCCCTTCAATAATAAATACATTCTTTCCAACCGGTGTCACAGGGTTTAAGTCAATACCTACAACGACCCCTTTTTCTCCCACAATCTCAGAAGCCACCTGTAAAAAACCGCCCGGCGCACAGCCGAGATCTAAGACTTTATCACCTTTTTTTATGATCAAATATCTTTTATTAATTTCAATGAGTTTATACGCCGCGCGGGATCTATATCCTTCTTTCTTTGCTTTCTGATAGTAAAAATCCTTTCTGTTATAAATACCCATATCAGAAAGAGAGGCTTAATCTAAGTCCATCGGGCTTAAATACAAATGAGCCTCTATCAGCCGTCTTGAGAGCTGAATTAAAATCCTTTCCAGATAGATATGCATCCAGTACATTCAACGCCCAGATTGCTGCACCACCATAGATAAAATAGTTTCTGAGTTTATAAAAATCTTCTCCTTCCGATTTTAGTTTACTTACCTTATCTATGCATTCCTGACTTCCATCAGCACACTCAGTCTTCTTATATTCATCTTCCTTTCTCTGTCCATTGATATGCATAACAACCGCAGTTGAAAAAATCCCGACTTCCAGAATTGTAATCAGACCTCCTTTGACCTTATCTCCATTATAAAATTGACCCCATCCAGGAAGAATCAATGACCTATAAGTTGCATCCATCTTGCTTCTCAATACCAGAGATTCACTCGACAAAGCAATCATACCCTCCACTGGAGAGTTGAAGCCCTCCTGATATAGAACCTTTGCACTCTCCACATCCACAATTCTTGAATTTATCACAAACTTATCTCCCGCCTCAGTTACCTCTCCCACAATTACCACCTGAGCCTGCAACATCTTACCTACCTGTGCTGCCGTCTTTTCATCTGCAAACCCGAGTTGAGCAAGTTTCATCTCATCCAGAACTCTGGCAAGTTTCTCTCTCTCAATCAGTTCAATATTATTAAACTTTGAGAGATTTATCATAATCTCCCCCATCACCAGTGTCCCTATCTCCTTCTTTCTGGCAAGTTCACCATTATTTGAGAAATTGCTAACAACCACCCTAACTATTGCCCCGCTCTTTATTCTATCCAGCTCCTTGCTCATATTTTTTGCAACTGATTTTAATTTTATTTGAATCTCCTTCTTATCAGTGTCTACATCTTTCTTCCCATTCTTTATAGCAGCCTTTGCATCCCCTGCACTTTCCTTCTTTTGCTCAACTTTTGTCTTTTGAGCCTTCTCTGGATCTTGTGTGTTTTTCTTTTCCTCTGCCATCAGATTCTGATAAATAAGTAAAAAAGATATTATCAGAATTATCTTTATTTTCTTCTTCATAACTTCCTCCATCAAAAATTTCACAATTAGAATACTAAATCATTATTCAGAATAATCAAGTGATATTAGACACAAAAACTTAATTATTTAAAATCTAATGGTCTTGACAACTTTATTTGTTACAAGTATATTCTTAGAAAGTTTTATCAGGGGAAATATCCCTTGAATAATCCTGATGGTAAAGTGCGGGATTTAATTTATGGCTTTTTAAGGAGATGTATATGAAACATCTTATCAAAGCATTTTTATTAATTTTTATTGCTCAAACTGTATTTGCATCCAATTATACAAAAGTAGCAGGTGCATTTTTTGAGGATGACCCTTTTGATGCCAATCTGGAGGTCTATTTTGAAGGCTTTTATAAGAGCTCTACAATTACAAGGGAGTTTCTGGACAAGAATCGGGGCATACTTATAGATGCCAAAAATCTCAACTACGACGAAACCACATATGTCTTGAAACCTATAGTTGAGATCGGAGTTTATAAAGATCTGGAAATATATACCATTATCCCGATATACTTATCTTCAGAAAAATCTATTGGATTTGCCACTCAGTCGGGCTGGAAACAGATTACACTAAATAAGACCAACTCCTACTATGGACAGACCACAGAAGATCCCAACAAAATAATAAGAAATATCCCGGACAAGGCTGTTCGTGGAGGTCTTGGAGATATGGCTGTTGGAATAAAGTGGGCACCTTTTTATGATCAGAAACCTTATAATATACTCAACAGGGATAAGACAAGACTCAATTGGGACGACACAATGGCAACATGGGTTCTTGGGCTTGAATATACAATACCTACAGGTGCAAGATATGATCTTGATGAACAGGCTACCTCGTCCAACAAAGGAGATATAGGCAAAAAATTACAGATTCTTTCATTCTGGACGGCATTCTCCAAAAGATTTGAATATGTTGATCCATATTTCGGGATATTTTACAATCTACCTCTTACAATAAGCAGTTCACTTATATCAGGTTCTCACCGTGCAGGGTTTGATATAGGTACAGAAATAATCCCATACGAAGATGTAATGCTTGGCAATAAATTTTCCTTTGATTTCAGACTCTCAGCGGCTTTTGTAAGCAATGCTGATAAGGCTTATTCAGAGGTTGCAGAATTTCTTCCAAATTTCAAGAAAGATTCCAATGGAGACTATATAAATGGTGAAGATGGGCTTCCTCAGATTGACTCATGGGGAAGGGTTACAGCCACCGAACAGTATTTTGAATTCAGAGGTTTATTCGGGATTAGTTTTGTAGTAGCAAAATACCTGAGAATTATGAGTAATATAGGCTTTGGGCATGACACATGGCACTATCTTACATTTGCCAATTCATGTTCTGAAGACAAGAATAACAACGGGAGATGCTCAAAGGATGAGGGAGATGTACCAAATCCAATATATGAACCCATACTCGACCAGAGAGGAAATAGGCTCAGAATTGCCGATACATTTATTATTTTCTGGAATGCATCACTTACAGGGCAGTTCTAATAATGAAAAAGAAGAAGGCACTTATCCATAAGGACATGCTTATAGATGAATTGATAAGAAAATACCCTGAAGTCTGTACTATTTTTGAAAAATTTAATATGCCCTGCAAGGAGTGTGTACTCGCCCCTACCTCAACTATTGAAGAGGGGGCACAGATGCACAATGTGCCATTAAAAGAGCTACTGCTGGAGCTTAACAGAGTGATTGAGAAAAACCAGCAATAATGTAAATGGACAAAAATTACATTGAAAGCCTCAGACGGCTTCTCGATCAATCAGATATGATTGATTCGGATGGTTTTGATATTGCCGGGTATAGAGCACAGATAAAAAAATTGAAATATGAAATCCCCGAAAAAAAGCACCTCTTCGATGACCTTCTTCAGGCATCAATATCGCAGGATAATACAGCAAAAAAACTTATCAGGATCATTATTGAGAGCGAGATTGAAAAACTGGCTGAGAATAAGGGTTCTAAGCCAATCAATAACATAAATAATAATAATGTCCTCCAAAAATCCATTCAATATGTAAAAGGGGTTGGACCTGCACTCTTTGAGAAATTTAAAAAGAAAGGTATAACAACAATAAAAGATGCACTCTTCTTCTTTCCGAGAGATTACGAAGATCGTAGAAACATTATTCAGATAGCAAAAATTCAGCCCAACGAAAATGTAACCGTAACAGGTAAAGTCATTGGGGTTGAAAAGAGACACAGGACTTTCGTAATTACAATCTCAGATGGGAGCGGTGTTCTGGATCTCACATGGTTTAACATACAAAAGCATTATTATGAATATCTTATTCAGAAGTTTGGACAGGGTGTTCCCGTAATAGCGAGTGGCAGGGCAACTATCTATAGAAGATACTTTCAGATTACCCATCCTGTAATAAAAGAGACATCTCAACTCGAGGATGATATTTTTTTTAAGAGAATAATTCCAATCTATTCATCTATAGAAGGAATAAGTGAAGGACATCTGATAAAAATTATGAAGACTATTGTAGAAGAATTTGCACAGTATCTGGAGGAATTTCTACCTGAAAACATCAGAAAAAAGTACAATCTTATAGAATTAAAATATGCCATTTCACAAATACATTTTCCCGGAAATGAAACAGATTTTGAGATGTTGCATTCAAATAGCTGGCAACCGCTGAGAAGAGTAATATTTGATGAGTTGTTTGCTCTGGAACTCCTATTGGCATCCCGAAAAAACTCCAACAGGATTCAGACGGGCGTCTCACACAGCATTTCAAAAGAGGCTCTACAACAGGCACTTAGATTTTTGCCATTTGAACTCACAAATTCTCAGAAAAATGCACTGTCCGAGATAATTGAAGATCTCAAAAAGGGTGAGCAGATGAATCGCATCCTCATAGGTGATGTAGGCTCAGGCAAGACGGCGGTTGCAATGATATCATCCTATCTGGTAGCCCTCTGCGGCTATCAGGTGGCAATCCTCGTCCCCACAGAGATACTTGCAAGGCAGCACCATAAAAATTTTTGTAACACCTTCAGGGATATTAAAGACAGGATATCACTACTCACAGGTTCTATCACAGGTTCTGAGAGGAGCAGAATCCTTGGCGATATAGAGCTTGGACATCAGAAAATAATCATTGGCACACATGCACTTCTTGAAGAGAAGATCAGATTTAAAAACCTGACATATGTTATCATTGACGAACAGCATCAATTTGGAATAAATCAGAGGGCAATTATTAAATCCAAGGGACTGAATGCAGATCTCCTGATGATGAGTGCTACCCCAATACCGCGAACACTTGCAATTTCCCTTTATGGAGATCTGGATATCAGTATGATAAAGGAACTCCCACCAAACAGAAAAAAGATTGAAACAAAGATTATTAGAGGCGAAAAATCAGAAGAGTTATATAGCAAACTCAGAAAAGAAGTAGAAAATGGTGAACAATGCTATATCGTATATCCCCTGATTTCTACGAGTGATAGAATTGACCTGAAAGCAGCAGAAGATATGTACAGAAGATTTATGGATACACACTTTAAGGGGATCAGTATAGGGCTGCTACACGGAAAGATGCAGGATAATGAAAAGACTGAAACAATGAACAAATTTAAGAATGGAGAAATCAAAATACTAATAGCCACAACAGTTATAGAGGTAGGAGTGGATGTCCCTACGGCATCAATAATGGTAATAGAGCATGCAGAGAGATTTGGCTTATCACAACTTCATCAATTGAGGGGACGAGTTGGAAGAGGAGACAGAGTGTCTTATTGCTATCTTGTGGCATACAACTGGTTATCTCAAAATGCATATGAGAGATTGAAGATTATGGAGAAGACCAGCGACGGATTTAAAATTGCTGAGGAGGACTTAAGAATCAGAGGACCGGGTGAACTTGCGGGGACAAAACAGTCTGGTCTACCTGATCTTCATATGAGTAATCTAATCAGAGATGCTGATATTCTTGAACAGAGCCGTATTGCTGCGTTTGAGATTATTTCAAATGATCCTGATCTAGTAAAAATTGAACATAATAAATTGAGGGAAATACTTGCACTCAGAAGAAGAGAACTGGAGAATATTACAACCAGTTGAGACTATTCTTTTCTCTTGATAAAAGAGAGAAGATCCTTTTCTTCCATAGGAGTAGGACGAACATACTTAGATCTGTGTCTATAAAGTTTTTCCGCAATCTGTGCCAGTTCCCTTGCCTCTTGTGAATGTGGCGCCTTCTCAAATACAGTCTTTCTCTCCATCTCAGACTCAAAGACCAGAATAGACCTCCTTATGAAGCCCAGAATTTCAGTATTTAGCCTTTTTGCAAATTTAATAAGAATATTTCTGTCTGCATCATTATTTCTCAGATTTACTATAAGTCCTGCCAGAAAAATTCCATTGTCAAAATATGTATTTATTGCTCTGGCAATATTATTTGCCGCATAGATGGACATCCCCTCCTCAGATGTTACAATTGCGACCTTTTTTGCAAATCCCAATCTTAATGGTGCAGCAAAACCACCGCATACCACATCTCCAAGAACATCATAGACTATTGCATCATATTGTTTTGATCTGGTTACTCCAATTTCCTCAAGAAACTCCAGTGTCCTTGCCACACCCCTGCCGGCACAACCCACACCAGGAGGAGGACCACCAGCCTCTATGCAATCAATCCCAAGTTTTCCCTCATTTATTATTCTGTGTGTGTCATTTACAATAAGATTATCCCCTATTATATCCAGAACAGTGGACACTATAGAGTTATTTTTGAGAAGCAAAAATGTGCTATCATGCTTGGGGTCACAACCAATGTGTAAAATCCTCTTCTTCTTACCCGCAAGATAATAACTAATATTTGCTGAGATAAATGATTTTCCTATCCCACCCTTGCCATAGAAGGCAATACTCTCCATAAAGACCTCGATTAATACATATAAAATCCCCAGCCAAGTCCCAAAGATATCAGATTGACCACATAATTATCTCCACCCTTATAGGCATCTATAAACCCAACAAATAAATGCAAATCATTGTTACTTACAATATTATGTAATGCAATGTTCATCCTGTACAAATTAAAAGCCAATCCGGTTCCTTTATCATATTCGCTCTTGACAAAACCGTATCCAATGGTAAGTAGTTCAAACTGCTGTGTACTGAACAGAACGATGGCAAGATTTCCTCCATAAAATTTATTGTTCGTAAAAAAGCCCTGCACCTGTGGAGTAAGCAGAACAGGAAATAAATTTAATTTGGCTCTAAATTCAAGAATATGAGAAATTTCTGCATCATTATCTCCATAATAATCACTCCCAAAATTGTAAAATAGATCAGAAGTAAAATAACCAGTCCCGGTATCAGTCTTATACTTCTTTACTGCCTCAATCAATGTGGCTTCAAAATCTACCACCACCTTTGTCTCCTCTTCCTCTCCAGACACTACTACAGGGACCCTCCTATCTCCATATTTCTTGCTTGAGAGCCTGATTTCATACTTACCAGGAGAAATATTTTCAATCCTTGCTGGAGTATAATACTTCTTCCCCTGAAAGTACACCTCTGACTTCTCCGGTTTTGACTCAACATAAATATACACTACCTTCTTATGTAATTTTATCATTAGAGGCTTAATTTCATCTTTGTTTAAATTGACAGTTATTGTCTCGTCACGATATCCATCTTTTTTTGCTATAATAACATGTCTACCATTTCTTATCTTTTCTACTTTTATTGGGGCAACTCCTTTATCTTCATTATCGATTGTTATTCTTGCGCCAGAAGGTTCACTGATTATATCAAGGCCTGAATTGAATGTAACTTCACCTTTGACTTCCTCAAATTCCATCTTTAGCTTTTTGGGATCAAATAGCTCCTTTACAATCTTTGGTACCTCATCCACAAGTGCATTATCGCTCTTATATACCTTTTTAATGAGTCGATTTATTATCTCAACCTTATGTGCATTAATGAGTTTTATTGCAATAATATATCTATCACCCATCTGCCCCACAGAACCTTCCACATAATACTCCGCCCCCATAGCACCTGCAATCTGGGATAGACAGGATGACTCTGTACAGTTTTTTAATTGCTTATTTTGTTCCCAGAAAAACATTGAATCAAGATCCTTTTGCCCAAGAACTTTAAATTGGTTTAACTTTGAAACCTCATCTATAAGAATCTCGGTCAGCATATTCGCCTTGCCTTTGGAGACACCCTCCTCTGCTCCTATATTGAATACAATGAGCGAGGGTTGCTCATCTGATAGAGCAATACCCGGATAAAATAGTATAACTGACACTAACAAAATAAGTACTCTCTTCATATCAAGTTAACTCCTTAATAAGCACAAAGTATAATACTACATAATAATTCAATGGGCAATATAATAAAGCAAAATTAATTAAATTTAAAACATCATTGAATAAGTCTTACGATAATCGGTACCTGATAAAAAGGGTTTTAAAAGTAGAGTAAAGGTTTTAAAAGTTAGATTATACATAACTTATCATATATCTTTTCTCTGTAATTCTGAGTAACAATAGAAGTGGTCCATATAAATAATCTTTTCAGTTTTCTCATCTTAAACAAACAACCGATTCAGAAGTATGTGTAATATTCAGAAAATATCTATTTACTCAAACAAAGCCATTGACCCACTTCTCTATTCAGAAGAACCTATTGAAAATTTACAGATTTTATCAGAAATCATCCTTTGCCCTGGGACGGTTTTCTACAGCCTCCACCTTCTCCTCTATAAGTCTTCTGGTATATTCAAAATCCTTTAA
>JBBISZ010000108.1:0-7291 GCA_037441045.1 Deltaproteobacteria bacterium
TCAGTTAAAGATTGAATGAAAAGTAAAATTCAAAGGATTCTTTGCAAAATTTATTATGGACAGATGTGCATGTTAATAATATTTAGAAATTGGGCACAAATAAAATCAGATCTCTGAAAGGACATCAATAATAGGGGCTTTCCAGATGTCACTATTGTATTCAAGTATGGCCCTATCAGAACTAAATTTGCCCATTCGTGCAACATTTAAAATAGCCTTCTTATACCATACCTTTCTGTCTTTAAATATCATATCAACAAGATTCTCAGTCTTTACATACGAATCAAAATCTGCAAGAAGCATATATTCATCACAATTTACAAGTGAATTAATAAGCGGAGAAAAAATATTTCCATTCTTCCCATTTATCTCCTGTGACATTATAAAGTCCAGAACAGCCCTTATAAGTGAATTCTTATTCCTGGATTATACCCTTCCCTTTTAATACGCATAGCCTCTTCAGCTTTGAGTCCAAACAGGAAGAAGTTTTCCTCTCCCACCGCCTCCCGTATCTCTACATTTGCGCCATCCAGTGTTCCAATGGTCAATGCACCATTAAAGGAGAATTTCATATTACCAGTACCTGATGCCTCTTTGCCAGCCAGACTTATCTGCTCGGAAAGGTCTGCAGCAGGATAAATGGGTTGGGCGTTTTTTACATTAAAATCAGGCAGAAACACCACCTTCATAAGACCTTTTATACTCATATCGCTATTTATCACATCCGCAACAGAGTGTATCAGTTTGATTATCAATTTCGCCATAAAATATCCTGGCGCCGCCTTTCCGGCAAAAATAAATGTCCTCGGAACATAATTGTAATTCCTGTTGTATTTGATATCGAGATACCTCGCTACTATATTCAACACATTCAGGTGTTGTCTCTTATATTCATGAATCCTCTTAGCCTGGACCGAAAATAGTGAATCCGGATCCACCACAATTGAGGTCTTCTGCCTTATTATCTCGCTGAGTCTCCTTTTGTTTTTCATCTTTACCTTTGCAAACTTCTCCTTAAATTGTATACTATCAGCATAAGCCTCCAGTCCTCTAAGTTCACTTGTATCTACAAGCCACCTTTCACCAACAACCTCGTTTATTAGACTTTTGAGTTCAGGATTTGAAACAGCCACAAATCTCCTTGGGCTAATCCCATTTGTTTTATTATTAAACTTCTCGGGGTACATACGATAAAATCCTTTAAGCACTGTGCTCTTCAATAATTCTGAGTGCAATTCTGCAACACCATTTATTGAAAAACTTCCCACAGATGCAAGATTTGCCATTCTGATATACTTCTCATTCCCCTCCTCGAACAGAGAGACCTCCCTTACCAGTTCATCATCGCCAGGGAATCTCGCCCTCACCTCATCAAGAAACCTTCTGTTTATTTCATAGATAATTTCAAGGTGTCTTGGGAGTATCTTCCCAAACAGAGATACAGGCCATTTCTCAAGCGCCTCTGGCAGTAGAGTATGATTTGTATATGCAAAAGTCTTTCTGGTAGTCTCCCACGCATCCTCCCATGTAAAGTTGTGTTCATCCAGCAATATTCGCATAAGTTCTGCAACAGCAATTGCAGGGTGAGTATCATTGAGTTGAATCACATATTTGCGATAAAAATTCCTGAGATCCTTATCACGCTGCAAAAATATTCTTACCATATCCTGAAGTGAGCATGATACAAAAAAATACTGCTGCTCAAGTCTCAACTGCTTGCCTGCGAGTGGTTCATCATTTGGATAAAGAACCTTTGTAATATTTTCAGAATATACCTTTTCGTGGACAGCCCCATAATAATCTCCTACATTAAATGCTGCAAAATCAAATGATTCACACGCCTCAGCCTTCCAGAGTCTCAACATAATTGAATTATTGGTCCTGTATCCGGGGATACAGGTATCATAGGGAGTTCCTACCACCATTCTATCAGGAACCCACCTTACCCTGAAACTTCCATTTTCATCAGAATAATTCTCAGTATGTCCACCAAATTTTACATAAAACTGTATATCAGGTCTTGCTATCTCCCATGGATTTCCGAGATGCAACCACTTATCAGTCATCTCTACCTGCCAGCCATCCTTAATCAGCTGATCAAATATACCAAATTCATATCTGATCCCATATCCAATGGCAGGGATTCGCATCGTAGCGAGTGAATCCAGATAACAGGCTGCAAGCCTTCCCAATCCTCCATTCCCGAGACCTGGCTCCTCCTCCGCATTTACAATAGTATGATAATCAAGATTCAAGAGAGCCAGTGCCTCCTTTACCTGCTCCATAATCCCGAGGCTAAAAATATTATTTTCCAGTTGAGGCCCCAGAAGATATTCGGCAGAAAGATATACCACCGTTCTACTCTGCTTCTCAAAATATGTATGAGAACTATTGATCCAGCGCTTCATCATTCTATCTCTTACGGCCTCGGCTACAGCCAGATACCAATCATTTAAGGTAGCCACCTCTGGAAATTTTCCCTGATGGCAGAATAGATTATTCAAGATATCTCTTTTGATCTCCTGTGCCGAACAATTCTCAATTATCATATTCTCTTTGTACCTGAAATCATCTTTCTTTTGCATAATGCATTTCTCCTTTTTTGCCAGATAAATATAATTACATTATATGCAAATTTTCAATGAAATTCCTCAACAAATAAAGTATTACTGCTGCCGGCATAATGGGAGAGAAAAGTAGAATCTACTACCCTTGCCTTCTGAACTTTCAACTCCTATTTTTCCTTTGTGAACCTCCACTGCAAGTTTGCAGAATGTAAGCCCAAGACCTGTTGAATACTTCTTCTTCTCCTGTCTCATTTCTACCTGACCAAACTTCTCAAAAATCTTTTTGTGATATTCCTCTGGTATTCCTATTCCATCATCAATCACAGATATAGTTATGAACTCAATGTCTTTCTCTACTTTTACAACTATTGGAGATTTTGCACATGAATGTTTTATGCTGTTATTTACAAGATTTATTATGACCCTTTTTATTAGTTCTTTATCACAATCTACATATATTGAATCATCAGACATCTCAGTAATGACATCCATTTTCTTTACATTTAATGCGATAGTTTTTATGGCTTCGCTCATAATCTCCTTTATGTTTTCTCTTGAGATATTGAGAGGCAATTTACCTTCTTCAAGTCTTGAGATATCCAGAAGCGAATTGATCATTTCAATAAGTGTGTTTGCTGAATAGTATCCTGATTTAATATACTCCATGATTTCCTGATTTTTTAGTCCCTCACACTCTATCTTTAAGATCTCAAACATTGATAGCACACCTGTAAGTGGAGAACGCATATCGTGAACAATCATATGCACAAGATTATCTCTCAGTCTTTCAAGCTCTCTAAGTTTGTTTAAATTTTCCTGAAGCTCCATATTTTTTAACTTGAGTTCTTTCTGAAGCCCTCTGATCTTCAGATGAGTTTCAACTCTCAACAAGACCTCTTCCCTGTTGAATGGTTTTGTAATATAATCCACACCCCCCGATTCAAAAGCCTGTGATTTATCCTTTATATCAGTCAGGGCTGAGATAAATATTACAGGTACATCAAATAGTTCGGTATCTGATTTTATTCTTTTGCATAGTTCAATTCCGTCCATCTCTGGCATCATTATATCAAGTAAAAAAAGGTCAAAATCCTTTCTTAGTCTCAAAATCTCAAGTACCCGCTCTCCCGAATTTGCAACACTTACCTTATATTTTGATTTGAGGATTTCTCCGAGCAGTTTCAAATTTTCAGGGACATCATCTACTATCAGAATCTTCTCTCTGGTCAATCCATTCTCATAAGACATAATTTATCTCTTTTCCCTGCCATCTTCTATACATGAACCGTTCTCATCAGCAAATCTGGTCGCTATCTCCTCAAACTTTCTTTCAATCTCCAGAAATGCATCCAGTATTACAGGGTCAAAGTGTGTCCCTCTCTCAGAGATCATCTCATCTACTGCTGTCTTATGAGTCTTTGAAGGCTTATATACCCTCTTACATCGGGTTGCATCATAGACATCCGCAATAGCCATCAATCTTGCAGAAAGGGGAATCTCCTCTCCAGATAGACCCTGAGGATAGCCACTACCATTCCACCACTCATGATGAGAATAGACAATCTCCCTTGCAAATTTGAGGAATGAAGATTCAACATCCAATAATGACTCCGCCGCCACGAGCGCATCTTTACCAATAGTCGTATGCTCCTTCATTATCTCAAATTCTTCAGGAGTGAGTTTCCCTGGTTTTAAGAGAATTTTATCAGGTATTCCAATTTTTCCGATATCGTGAAGCGGAGCGGACTTGAAAAGTAAATTTATATTATCGGGTGTCAATATATCACCAAATAAACCTTTTGAAGTAAGATGTTCAGCAAGAATTCTAACATAATACTGTGTCCTTCTTATATGATTCCCTGTCTCATTGTCTCTCATCTCTGCAAGTGAGCCCATTGCCATAATAGTAACATCCTGTATGGTTGATATCTCCCTTGTCCTCTTCTCCACCTCTGCCTCAAGAAATTCATTCTGCCTTCTAAGTTCATCCCTTGCCTTCTTTAGAGACAGATGTGTATCCACCCGCGCAAATAAAACTGCAGGATTTATTGGCTTTGTTATGTAGTCTACAGCGCCGAGGTCAAAACCCGTCTTTTCATCCTCAACTTCAGTGTTTGATGTAAGAAATATAACAAGGATATCCCTTGTTTTATCATTGGACTTGAGTCTCTTGATAGTCTCATATCCGTCCATATCTGGCATCATAATATCCAGGAGTATTAAGTCTGGCTGCTCATCAGAACTTGCAATCTTGAGTGCCCTCTCACCGCTGGTAGCAGCCTTTACCTTATATATATCTTTGAATACAGAGCCAATAATATTAATATTTTCAGGTGCATCATCCACAATTAAAATTATATTCTGCCTCTCACCATTCATTAATAGCCTCCTTGCTTAATTATCTTTCTTATTCTTCATAGCCTCATCAAGATATGCAAATGCTATATCATAATTCATATTCTCTATCTCCATTTTAACTTTGTCAACTATATCCTTACCATAATCTTTTATCAATCTTCCTCTTATCCTCTTAAATGAATCCATAGACTCCAGATCCCCTCCTTTGAGATGCCCAATCAATTCATCAAGCACTTTAGAATACTCTATATCATCAACCAGAACCAACTCTCCCTTCTCCTCCGGAAGATACTTCTTTAGCAAATCTACAACTGTCTTTAACTCAATTGAAAAAGACTTAAATGCCTCCTGAATCTCCAGAGGAGAAGAGGTATGTGATTTTAAGAGATTATCCAGATAGGTGCTCTTCTCATAAAGATTTCTTATGCTAAGATTTCCACTAACCCCTTTCATCATATGCACCTGTGCCTCTGCCCCTTTATAATCACCGCTTTTAATAAGCTCTCCTACTTTCTTATCAACCTCACTATATTTCTCAGCAAAACTTCTCAACATCTCTACATATTTTTCAACATTGTTGGATACCCTTGAAAGCCCACTTTCAAGTTCCAGAATGGACAACGATCTCAAATAATCAGGGACGGTAAATTCCTTCTTATCACTACCCGACTGCTCAGCATCAAAAGAGACATTGTTATTACAATAAAATCTTGAAATCTCTCTGAGCGCAAGATTCTCAATAAATGGTTTGGAGATATGACCCGACATCCCGGAGGCAAACATATTATCAATCTCGTCCTTGAATGCGTGAGCCGTCATTGCAATTATTGGAAGGTTCTTATATCTCTCATCCTCCCTTATAATCCTTGTAGCAGTTATGCCGTCCATAATGGGCATCTGAATATCCATAAGTACCAGATTGAAATAGTCGGGTTGTTTTGATTTAATTATATTTACTGCCTCCTGACCATCTATCGCAACTTCAATAGATGCTCCATATTTTTGAAGCATTATAGTAGCCAGTTCTCTATTAAATTCATTATCCTCAACAAGTAATATTTTTGAACCCTTAAGCATAAAAGGAGGAGGAACATACCACTCTTCCTTTTCAATTTTATCCTCGGTTGCAATTTCAAACTCGGCGGTAAAATAAAATGTAGAGCCCTTGCCCAATTCAGACTCTACCCATATCTCTCCCTTCATATTCTCCACAATCCACTTTGATATAGCAAGACCCAGACCTGTTCCTCCAAACTTTCTGGATATGGATGAATCCGCCTGCACAAACGGATCAAAAATTCTTACCTTGTCTTCAGGTTTTATACCTATACCTGTGTCCCTGATAGAGAAGAGTAATATCGCCTTATTATCAATATGTGACTTCTGTACAATATTTATATAAACCCCTCCTTCGGATGTAAACTTTATTGCATTCCCTATAATATTTATAAAAACCTGAGAGAGTCTCTTCGGATCACCCATTAAATAGCGGGGGATATTCCTGTCAATTTCCCATTTAAATTCAAGCCCCTTTTCTGATGCCTTAATCTGAGTAATAGATTTGACTTTCTCAATCTCACTATACATATCAAAGCCCTTTACTTCAAGACTCATCCTTCCAGATTCAATCTTGGAAAAATCAAGGATATCATTTATTATATTTATAAGATGTTCAACGGAGGTATGAGCCTTCTTCAGGTATTCAATCTGCTTTTCGCTACATTTTGTATCAAGCAGGTTGTCAATATACCCCTTTATTCCAGTAAGAGGTGTCCTCATCTCGTGAGACATTGCAGCCAGAAATGAAGACTTTGCCCTGTTTGCCTGTTCTGCAGCAACCTTTGCCCTGCTCTCCATCTCCTGTGCGGCAATATGAGCGGTGATATCCTCTTTGATTACCACATAATTATCTATCTTCCCTGCCGTATTTAATATTGGGGCAATAGTAACATTTTCGTATAAAAATTTTCCATCATTTCTTTTTACCATTCCCTGAAGATATCTGCACTCATCTTCAGCACATGAATCTTTACAATGCATTATACCCACATTAAAATCCTCTATACTCCTCCCTACGATCTCTTCCTTCCTGATACCCTGAATCTTTTCAAAAGCCTGATTTACATATGTAATTTTACCTTCAAGGTCCACAAATCCAATAGCCACAGGATACTGTTCAAGTGCTGATGCGAGCCTATTTATCTCCTCCTGCCTCTTCTTCTCAACTGTAATATCTCTAAATACCGCCACAATTCCAGTGGTTTTACCATCTTCAATCATCGGTCTTACTATCTCATTAATAAATAATTTTTCTCCATTCTTACTAAATAATATTGAATCCTCTTTCTTTATCTCTTTTCCGGTCT
>JBBISZ010000108.1:7301-8601 GCA_037441045.1 Deltaproteobacteria bacterium
AGATAAAACGGACAATTATCAGGACTATGGAGCTCAATCCATTCATAAATATGTAATAAATCATGAATATTCTTCCCATAAACCTCTTCTGCCGTAAACCCGGTGACCTTAATAAATGCAGGATTTACAAAGGTAATATTGAGATTTTCGTCAGTAGAAATAATTCCATCTCCTGCTGTCGTTAAAATAGTCTGGTACAGGTGTGAAATTTTTTCTCTCTCCCTTTCAGCCTCCCTCTGTTTAATAGTTGAGCCCAGCTGAACACCCACCTGCTCCAGTAGATTCAATATATTCTCATCAACCTTTGTTTCCTTTGCATAGAAGAAGACCATCATCCCTATGGTGATACTTTTAAAAACAATAGGGCAAATTAGTATTCCTCCGCACCTATCATAAAACATCTCTGCAAATTCGGGGTAATAAGCCAGATCTTCCTTCATTACAATCACAGGTTTACTGGAATGAATATTGCTTTTTACCAGTGTGGATAAGACTCTTCTGTTCATTTCAATTAGTGAGGAATCCATCTCACATGCTCCACCATTAGTAAAAAATTGCACATCAAAATTATTGTTTCCACTCAGCCAGTAGCCATAAGCCTTAAAATTCAGACTATTAGCAAGTCTATAGCAGGACTCAGAAAGAACATCATTGGGCGATTCAATATTTGATGCTGTAATAATAATGTCTTTCAGAATTATTGCAGCCCTCTCACTACTTGCAAGTTTATCCGTACGCTCCCTTACCCTCATCTCAAGCTCTTTATTGGATTTTTTGAGTTCATCCTCATATTTTTTCTTATCAGTAATATCCATCCCATATACATTTACATAGCCCGAATCAATAAATGGAACTATCAAAAATTCAAATATTCTATCGCCAACAGAGCAGTCTATGGTATCCTTCTTATTACTCTCAAGCGTCTTTCTTACAACATCAAATATATGTTCGGGCACTCTTTTTGTGATAGCAGTCTTCCATTGATCAAGGATAATCATAGATGAAGGATTTGCATATAATAGAATACCGTTCTTATCCACCCTCATTAGTGGATTTGGATTTTCTGCAGGAAATCTCGAAATATTCTTTATCTTCTCAAAATTCTCTTTATTTTCTTTCTCTATTTCAATATTATAAAATCTTATAGATAGTTCTTTTATGAATCCCACAAACAGCGAGATTTCTTCATCTTTAAGATGATTTGTATCCTTTACAAAAACATTGAGTACACCAAAGAATCTATTATAACTAATTGGAAAAGAAAAAACTTTCCAACCTTTAGCCCTGTCACCAATCATGC
>JBBISZ010000109.1:0-8595 GCA_037441045.1 Deltaproteobacteria bacterium
GTCAATCTTAGAGATTTCATCAAGGACATTTTCTAAGTTTAAATTTTCCATTTTATGCCTCCTTCTTTTTTTGTTTTCTTCTTCTCATCTTTCATGTTATACTTTTTATATCATATTTAATCAACACTTAAATGCTTCCTATTAAAAGACACAATTCTTATTATACTTCCTGTAATAATTACAGGGGCGAGGTAGAGAGTGAAAAGTTAAAGTTAAAGGGACTTGGTAATAAAGAGTTAATAGATTTCATTATGAATTCAACAGATGAATCGTCATCTTTAAAGAGACTTGCAGCCTGTGAGTTGATAAAGGAAAAGGGTAAGAGCGAGGATATACCGATGTTGAGGGAGATAGCAGAGGATATGAGTTTAAGGAACAGGAGGAGTGAGACGAGTAAATATGCTACGAAGAGGTGGACACTCGATGGTAAGAGAATATATCTGAGCATACCAGATCCTGACATAGATTTATCATTCTGTATTGAAGAGGCGATAGTTTTAATTACGAGTAAAAAAGAATGTAAAGGAAAAAATAGAGTAAGTTGCTGGATTGAAATGCTAAATAATGGAAAGAAGGAAGATGATAAGATTTTGATAAGCGGTTCATTGCATTTAATTGAGAATGCAGTATTTAACAAGGAGGAGTTAAATAAAATTGCTTCTCTGGATAGAGGTAATGATGATTTAATTGACTATTTAGTTATAAAAGTTGCTGAAAAAAATCCGAATATAGTTTTATCTGGAAGATTAATAGAAATAATATATGATCAGAAATGGTTTTTGAAAGTTGGAGCCCTTCGAGCTATTGAGAAGATAGGAGATAGGAGTGCTATACCGCATTTGAAGAAATTACTGGAAAACAAGAATGAACATGAGAAGGTAAGGAAGGCGGCAGAAGAGGCTATAAAGAAATTGGAAGAGGTTAAAAAATAATGATTCTTTATTGAATAAAGTGAATATGTCGTTCTGATCTGATTTATGAAAATCTTTTTTACTCACATTAAATAAGTTTTATAGAAATTGGATTTTTGAGAAGTGAAAAAATATTTGTTTTTATTCTGATCTGAAATAGAACTTAACTTGTTTCTAATTTATTGATCTATTGGGCATAAATGTTATAATCTAATATGAAATGAATGAGCCTGGTTTGTATTTAATTCTCGCCAATTAAAATAGTCTGAACTGATGTTATTATCTGGAGAGAAATTTGTATATCAGAGTGGAGTTACAAATGATAACAGGGCAGACTATCACTGTTGTACACCAGAACTAGCCCACCGGGGCATTTCCCGGGTCAAATTATAAGTAAAAAGGATGTTATGATATGAAAAACTGTATGAAACAAATATTTTATATTATGTGGATTATGATATTTTCAATTTCTGCATTTTCAGTTGACCTTTCAAAGCAAAAATACAAACCAGAAGAATTGAGGAAGCACGATGTAATGTGTGGAAAAAGTATGAAGGAACAAGAAAAGCTATTTGTTATGTTTATAAAAGAGGAGGTAGCAGGGCTTAAAAAGATGAAGTTATCACAGGATGAATTAATTGATATAATAAATTGTAAGGATCTTTATCCGGAGACAGGGGTGGCAGCTATAAGGATGATAGTAAGAAATTGTGGGAAGGAGATAATACCAAAGTTGAGAAAATTGAGAGATTATTATAAAGCAAAGATCTACAAGGATGGTTGGTCATTACATTCTGACACAAATATTATATTGATATCTCATCTAAACCGGGCGATTTTAGAAATACATTTAGAAGGTATGAGTTGTACTGAAAGAATAAAGTTTATGCTAAATATTTCTAATGATGATGATCTAATATAAGGAATTGAAAGGTTATTACCTTCACATTTTGTAGTATGTAGCAAAGAAAAAGGATTTAACAAATTAAAAAGAGAAGAATATGAAAATGGAAGTGATAAAAGAAAGTATACGTTACTTATTCGCCTATCTGTTGCAAAGCTTCCAGTTACGAAGGAATATTTTGATTTAAGGAAAATTCCTTTGAGGTTGTAAATGGTGCAACATCTGCATGATGGATGATATATGAAAAAGATTGTATTCCTAAGATACAGAAGATTCTTGATGATGAAACAAAAGATGAAAAGATAAGAAAGATGGCTAAAAAAGTCATAGAAGCGATAGCAGATCATAATCCACCGAAGAAGTACTTTCTTAAAACCAATCCGATTGATTATTGATCAGTTATTTTAAGAAAACAATATTTAAGTATAAGTGTATAATAAAACCCTCTATGATATATAATCTATGTTGTGGATGATATAGTAAATCTAAAAAAATCTTGGGCCGTGAAAATTTTCGGATAACATAGTGCGGTATAATAAAATCTTATGTCGCAAAATATAAATAATAACCCAAATTTCACCTTTATATTATTAGAATTTGAAAGGTGTTCTGATTGTGATGTTTATATTTTCATATTGAGTATAATATAGAAGAACCCAATTTTTAAATTTGCTTTCTTTGTGGCAAATGATTATAAACATTTACAGGTATTTTTCAGGAGGATCGTATGTCTCATCATATTTTTAAGAAGATTATTCTGCTTGGTAGACCTGCTGCAGGAAAATCGGAGGTTATTGATTTTATAAAGAGGACTCCACTTGAGGAGAGAAAGAATAAATTTCATATCGGTGAGATTGTTGAATTTGATGATTTTTTATATGTATGGCAGACATTTGAAGATGATGATATATGGGATAAGAAATTACATAAACCGAGAAAGAATACATCGAGTGATTATTATTTCTATGACCATGATATATGGAACTTTTTTATTCATAAGATAAATCTGGCTTATGCTAAGGAGATTGCACGCAATAAAACTCTACACGATACACATACGGCCCTTATAGAGTTTTCTCGTGGAGGTGAGAATGGTTTTTCTGAGGCATTTTCACATCTTTCGGATGAGATACTCAAAGATGCAGGCATAGTTTATATCTCTGTTTCGTATCAGGAGTCTGTCAGGAAAAACAGGAGAAGGTTCAGACCCGAACTTGCAGATTCAATATTATATCACTCGCTTCCAGATGATAAAATGGAGTTTTATTACAGGACCAACGATTGGGAGAGGATAACAGATAATAAACCATCGGGTTATATAAAAATAAGGAATTTTGATGTACCTTTTGCTGTTTTGAAAAATGAACCAGAGGTCACAGACTCTGATGCAAAGTTGGGACCTGCCCTTACGGAGGTTTTTAATTCTCTTCACAAAATGATGAAAGGCTGAGTTTCTTTTATTAATCAAGTCTGGAATTTGTTATTTAGTTTTCTTAATGTGTAGTATTTTCACTAAAGTATTATCTCTAAGACTGTAATTATATATATTCGTAAAAACTCAAAAAATTTAATAAAATAGGAAGTTCAGTACAAATAGTTTATTGCCTTTATCCCAGGTATAAGAGATTAAATTGAGAGATTTGTTTTAATAAAGAAGGATGATATAGTTTAGGGGCAAAATTATGAATATAATTTCTGGATACTAAAAAGCATTAAGTTTAGTTATAATATTTTCATTGATTTTTATCTTTTTTAATGAATTTATACATACGGAATTTGTTTTTATATGCGTTTATCTGTTAAAAAATATGATCAACTTTTAAGAGGAGAGTCTGTATCGTTTTGCTCTCCCGCAAAGATAAATACATATCTTGATATAGTCGGGAGGAGGGAGGACGGGTATCATCTTCTCAGATCAATTTTTCTCCCTGTTTCTCTTTATGATTATCTTAATGTAAGGCTTACAAACAGGCAGGGCGTAAGTGTAATATGCAGAGAGAAATGGTTTAATAAGAATGACAATTCCATTGTAAAGGCATATAAGGTTTTTATATTTCATACAGGTTTCAGGCAGGGGTTAAGGATTGAACTGATCAAAAATATCCCAGTGGGCTCTGGACTCGGGGGAGCCTCATCAAATGCTGCTACATTATTAAATATATTAAATAGACTTATGGTTTTTAAGACAGGAAGGGGGCTAAAACGCTCTGAACTATTAAAACTTTCTTCAAAAGTTGGAGCAGATGTGCCATTTTTTATAATAGGTAAGCCTGCCATGGTTGAGGGGATTGGTGAGATTGTGAAACCTCTGAAGGTGAGCGAAGATATAAATGCAGTGATAGTCTTCCCCTGTATCCCATTTTTTACGAAAGATATGTATAAGGAATATGATAGATTAAACAAATTGACAAAAACAATAAAAGGTGATAACAATCTTCCTCCCTTTTTGGGGTTAGAGAGTGTTTCGGGCTCAGTATTTAATATTTTTGAGTCTGTTTTGAGAGGAAAGAATCTCAGGATAGTTATGGAGTTAAAAAGTAAATTAAAAAAGCTTGGTGCGCAAGCATCAGCCCTTTCTGGTTCAGGTTCAGCAGGCTTTGGACTGTTTGAAAATAATGAGGATGCCCGGTCTGCCTTTGAGAGGCTCAGTAGAGAATACTTGAATTTTAGGGTCTTCTCTGTAAGGGTACTGAGGGGGAGAAAAATAGAATGAGTTTTTATCTTTTACTGGGGCGTCGTCAAGCGGCAAGACACGGGTCTTTGGCACCCGCATTCGAAGGTTCGAATCCTTCCGCCCCAGCCACGTTCTGGCAGGGGCAATGCTCTTCAATGAAAGGGTTATGCAATGGATAGGATCAGAATATTGACTGGTAACTCAAATATTGAGCTTGCAAAGAAGATAGCTGACTATGTGGGTGTAAAGTTGATAGATTCCAAGGTGTCCCATTTTAGCGATGGAGAAATTGAGGTTGAAATAAGGGAGAATGTAAGGGGCAGAAATGTTTTTATCATTCAGTCTACATCCACACCTGCAAATGAACATCTTATGGAGTTACTTATAATGATAGATGCCTGCAAGAGGTCGTCAGCACAGGAGATTATTGCTGTGATGCCGTATTATGGATATGCAAGACAGGATAGAAAGGTGGCTTCAAGGGCACCAATTACAGCGAAACTGGTTGCCGATCTTTTGACGGCGGCAGGAGCCACAAGGGTAATCTCCGTTGATCTTCACGCAGGACAGATTCAGGGATTTTTTGATATACCTGTTGATCATCTCTATGCGGCACCTGTATTTCTGGAAGATATGAAGGACAGATTTAATAATGAAAATATTGTTATTGTATCTCCTGATGCAGGTGGAGTAGAGAGAGCCAGAGCATATTCAAAAAGACTCAACTGTTCTATTGCAATAGTAGATAAGAGAAGACCTCAGCCAAATGTCTCTGAGGTTATGAATATAATTGGAGAAGTGGAGGGGAAGACTGCAATTCTACTTGATGATATTGTGGATACTGCAGGCTCTCTTACTAAGGCGGCTATCGCTGTAATGGAGAGGGGAGCAAAAGAGGTTTATGCCTATGCTGTACATGCAGTACTCTCGGGAGATGCTATTAAAAAGATAAGCGAATCCCCTATAAAAGATCTGACAGTTACTGATACTATCAGGGCAAAAGAAGAGGTAAAAAATTTTCCGAGAATAAGATATCTGACTGTATCAAAGTTACTGGGAGAAGCAATAAAGAGAATTCATATAGGAGACTCGGTCTCCTCGTTATTTGTTTAGGATGTATTTGAATGGAAAAGATTGAAGTTACTGCAAGACTAAGAGAGAAGACTGGAAAATCTGCAGCGAGAAAGACAAGAAGGGAGGGGGATCTGGTCCCTGCGGTTTGTTATGGGAAAAACGCCAGTCCGGTTCATATAGAGATATCTACCGGTCAACTGAAGAAGGCGATCTCAACGGATTATAAAATTAACACATTGATAAACCTCAAAATTACCTCACCTGAAAAGACTATGGAAAAGACGGTTCTTCTGAAGGATGTTCAGAAGGATGTATTTGGCAAGAAGATTATGCATGTGGATTTTATTGAGGTAAGCAATAACAGACCTGTTAGAGTTAAGGTCCCTGTGAAACTTGTTGGTAGATCCAGAGGTGTTGTTGAAGGTGGAATTATGCAGCATATAATAAGGGACCTTGAAATGAAATGTCTCCCGCAGGATATCCCTGTTGCAATTGAATATGATGTGACTGAAATGGGTATTGGAGATGCAATTCATGTAAAAGATCTCAAAATACCAGAGAAGGCAAGGGTCCTTGTAGATAAGGATAGAACAGTCGCTGTTGTTGTAGAGGTCAAGGAAGAGGTAACAGCTGCTCCTGCAGTTGCAGCAACAGCAGAAGGAGAGGCACCATCTGCAGAGGGAGCTACACCAGCAGCGGAAGGAGCGGCAGCGAAGACGCCTACACCAGCAGAGGGGACTGCACCCGCAGCCCAAGCCAAACCCGCACAGCCCGAGAAGAAAAAATGATAAATGGCGAGTTCAAATTCAAAATATCTATTTGTTGGTCTGGGCAACCCGGGTTCAAAATATTCAAGGAACAGGCATAATATAGGTTTTATGGTACTTGAAAGATTTCTTTTTGATGGCAAATACGAAATAAGCGATATGAAACACGGTAGAGGTGTTATTACAGATTCTGCTATATTTCTTATGCCTGATACATATATGAATAATTCGGGAAGAGCTGTAAGACATTATCTTGGGAAGATAGGAATGAATGTCTCCAATATCTGTGTGATTCAGGACGATATGGATTTGAATACTGGTAGAGTTCTTCTGAAATTTGATGGAGGAGACAATGGACATAATGGAATCAGGTCTATTAATGATAATATAGGTTCGCAGGATTATTATAGACTCAGGATAGGTGTTGGAAGACCTCCGGAAGGGATTGACCCCGCCCAATATCTCCTTTCTGATTTTTCAAAAGAGGAGATGGATATTATAGAGGAGGCTGTCTTGCATGCCAGCGAAGGATTGGGTATTATCTTGAAAGATGGTTTTATCAAAGCAATGAACAGGATAAATAGAGTAAAAAACAAAAATATGAAGGAGGAAAAGATCAATGATTAGAGAGTATGAGACGTTGTATGTTGTCTCACCAGAATTAGACAAAGGTGGAGTTGACAGCCTGAATGGAAAATTCAAGTCTATTATTCAGGAAAATGGTGGAAAGGTAATCAGACTGACAAGATGGGGGAAGAGAGAACTTGCATATAAGATAAAGAAGTTCAATCACGGATTTTATGTTCATCTGAACTATTTTGGAGAGGGCAAAACGGTTGAAGAATTGCAGAGAAATCTCAGATTGAACGAAAATGTATTGAGATATATTACAGTAAAACTTTCAGAAAAAGTTGATATCAATTCAAAAGAGAGTCTTCCTGACGCGGATCTGGAAATTAAGAAGGCTGATGTTGCCCCGGCTGAGGAGGAGAATACTGAATCAAAAAAACAACAGAATGATGGAGGTGAAAAATAATGAAGAGAAAGATGTGTAGATTTTGCAGTGATAAGAATCTCAAGATCGATTTTAAAGATATTGATCTATTAAGGCATTTTATTTCTGAGAGAGGTAAGATTGTTCCCAGAAGAATTTCGGGTAATTGTGCAAAACATCAGAGATGGGTATGTGAAGCAATAAAAAGGGCAAGGCAGATTGCACTTTTGCCATATGTAACTATTGAATTGCAGGAATAATTCACTGCTCCTTTTCTATTTGCCGGAGGTATAAGATGAAAGTAATTCTTAAGAATGATGTTCCCAAGTTGGGTAATGCAGGTGATGTGATAACAGTAAAAGATGGTTATGCTCGAAATTTCCTTATCCCAAAAGGGCTTGCTGAGAGGGCAGATGTGGGTTCTGTAAGGGCACTTGAAAATATAAAAAAGATGCTTTCTCAACAAATGGAGAAGAAGAAGAAAGAGGCCATAAAACTTAGAGATAGGCTTGCCAATATTTCCTGTACTATTACCAGACAGGCTGGAGAGAATGAGAAGATATTTGGTGCAGTTACCAGCAGGGATATTGAAGAGGCTCTTAAAGTAGAAAATATAAATATTGACAGAAAGAGCATACTTCTGGAAGAACCCATTAAGCAACTTGGTATTTTTGAGGTACCGGTTAAGCTTCATAAGGATGTAGAAGCCAAAATCAAGGTATGGGTAGTTGCAAAGTAAGATGCCGAGAGAAGATTCACTCTTCGTCGCTCCGCATAGTATAGATGCTGAAAAGGCTGTAATTGGTTCTCTATTACTTGACAATCAAATAGCTGACGAGATATTTGGGATATTAAACCCTTCCTGCTTTTATCTTGAACAGCACAGGAAGATATTTTCGGTTATTCTTGAACTTTATAACGAGACCAGAATAATAGATCTAATATCGATAAAAGACTACCTGAGTAGAAAAGGTGAACTGGAGGCTGTGGGAGGTGTTGAATATCTTACATCTCTACTTGACGCTGTTCCATCTACAAAAAATGCAGTGGCTTATGCAGAGGTTGTAAAAGAAAAATGGATTCTGAGAGAACTTATAAGTGCGTCAAATACTATAAACAGGTTAGCCTATGCTGAACAGGACTCCTTTAAGACAATTGTCGATAATGCAGAGAGACTTATATATGAGGTTACCCAGCACGGGATAAAGCAGCCCTATTCTTCGGCAAGAGAAGTCATTATGGAGATGATGAAGAAGAGTGAGGCTCTTAAT
>JBBISZ010000110.1:0-8573 GCA_037441045.1 Deltaproteobacteria bacterium
CCCACCAAAAGTAGATGCGATATTCTTTAGTGACAAGAGATGTCCTGATTGCAATATTGATAGGCTGGAAGGCAGAATCAAGCAAGATGTGGAGGGATTGGTTGTAAAGAAAGTAGATTATATGACGGATGAGGGTAAGGCTCTTTATAAAGAGATTACTACTTTATCACCTGACACAAAGATGTTGCCAGTGGTTCTTTTTACCAAATCTATAGATGGTGATAAAGATGGAAAAGAGGCATTACAGAGATGGCTCAGACCTGTTGGAGATAAATATTATGCACTTGCAATTGGTGGTTCTTTTGATCCGACTGCAGAGATATGTGACAACAAGATAGATGATGATAACAACGGCAAGATAGACTGCGATGATGATTTCTGTAAGGGGAAGCTTGTATGTCGTACAGAGACACCAAAGACTCTTGATGTATATGTTATGTCACAGTGTCCATATGGCGCAAAGGCTCTCATTGCTATGAAAGAAGTTCTGGATAATTTTAAGAATGATATAAAATTTAATATTCATTATATCGGTGATGAGAATGGTGGCAAGCTCTCGTCAATGCATGGTCCAGGTGAGGTTGATGAGGATATGAGAGAACTCTGTGCCATAAAGAATTATGGTAAAAATTATAAGTTTATGGATTATATTGTATGCAGGAGCAAAGATTATAGAAATAATGACTGGAAGACATGCACTGGCTCAAATGGTATAAGTGCAGATGTAATTCAAAAGTGCTTTGATAAAGAAGGGCAGAATCTACTTAAGAAATCCTTTGAAGAATCTAAAACAGCAGGGATGAGTGCTAGCCCGACATTCCTTGCAAATAACAAATACCAATTTAACGGAATTGATGCAGAGACTATAAAGTCAAATTATTGCAAATACAATCCAACTCAGGCGGGCTGTGAGAATAAGCTATCTCAGGATCAGAAAGTTCAGGGCAGCTGCGGAGGGAAATAATATTTAATTTTATAATTATTGGTCAGGAGGAGCGGCATAAATTGTCGCTCTTTTTTTATAAAGCGTATTCTATTGATTTTACTAATTGAATTATTATAGTTTCCTTAATATAATGATATCACATTGTCATGGTGGTCTTATAAGGATTATTAGTGAAATTTAATATTATAAAAGATTCTGTAAGATTCAGGATACTGATAGCGACTCTTCTTCCTATTACAGTTATTTTTATTTCTCTTATCCCCATTTCATACTACTATTTAAAATCGGGATTTGAAAGAGAGATAGAAGAGAGACTTCTATCAGTTGCCAGCATATCAGTGAGTCTACCCAATATTGAATATGCTATTGAACTCAGAGAAGGTGATGAAGATTCAAGAGTATATAATTTCCTTGTATTAAAACTTAAATCATTAAAAGAGGCCTCTTCTGTTAAGAGCCTATTTATTTTTGATAGAGAAAACAGGCTTCTGGTATCCTCTGACGGTGGAAAGATAGGCAAGAAGATTTCAAGATTGTTGATTGATAACAAAGAGATAAATCAGGTTTTTAACGGGATAAAGACTTCATCAGTCTTATTTAAGGGGGAAGATGGGTTTTTTTATAAGAGTGCCTATGTGCCAGCTATTTATGATGAAAACAACAATGTGATAGCTGCTCTTGGTGTGAGTGCCTCGGTAAGTTATTTTGATACTTTGAATAATATTCGAAATGGACTTATTTTGTTGATTGTTGTTTCGCTTCTTCTGTTGATAATTATAGTAACAGCTGTTTCAAAGGGTATTTCGTATCCGATAACCAGTCTTATAGAGCAGGCAAAGCTTATTGCAAGAGGTGATATGGAGAAGAGTATAAATACCCGTGCTTATGGTGAGATTGAGATTCTCGTAAATACCTTTGAGGATATGAGAGAAAAGATATTGAATAGGGACAGAGAAATGCAGATGATGTTATCAGGAATTGCCCATGAGATTAGAAATCCTCTTGCTGGAATGCAACTGATGATAGATCTACTTCTGGAGAAATTTTCAGACAATCAGGAGGTTTTACAACTGATATTGCAGATTAATAATGAATTGAAGTATCTAACTAATGTTGTCTCTTCATTCTTGAGATATTCAAGGAATATTAATATTTCATTTCAGAAGGTAAATCCGGTACGAATTCTGGATGAGGTTCTTGATTTATTGTCCTCAGAGATACAAAAAAAGGGGATTTCTATCAAGAAGAATATAATGGAAAAAGAACTGGAATCAGACAATGATATTCTAAAGCAGATCTTCATAAATATTCTATTAAATGCAATACAGGCTGTTAACAATAGTGGCGAAATACATATAAAATTTATGGTAGATCGAGATAAATATAAAATGGTTTTCATTGACAATGGCATTGGTATTAAAGAAGAAAATATGAAAGATATTTTCAAACCATTCTTCACAACAAAAGAGAAGGGGACAGGGCTTGGGCTTGCTCTGGTAAAGAAGTATCTATTGAGTATGAGAGGTGATATAGAACTAAAAAGTATTTATGGAAAGGGTTGTGAGGTCAGTATCTATTTGCCACTTTCATGATTCTTCTCAGGTTTCATAAAATATATAAGGTCAAAAGAGCCCTGAGGTTCCCAGTCTTTTTTATTTTTCAGGATAAATGTTGAGAAGTTTACCATCCCTATACCAGGGGCATATATCCATTCAGCTACCATATCCTTATCGGCATCAATTCTATTTGTAGACCTGACCTTGATGCAATTTTTTACTATCTCATCCTTGTATTTTACCTTAACATCTGTCTGTATTATCTCATATCTTTCAGTGCTGTCTTTAGATACTATGGATATCCATTTGTTGCCCTTCTTTATAGGGCTTTTGATTAGATATCGTTTGTTGTCTCTGAGTCCATCCTGATCATGCATAAGCATAGCACCTGTATTATCAATAAAGAACGATCCTTCCTTTTTTTCTATAGTTATTTTCTTCTCCACTGGCTGACCTAAAAATTTACCTTTGTAGACCCATGTATATCCGATGCCAAGAGGATAATATTGCTCAGTTTCTTTGATTTTGTCTTCTTTTGCAAATAGATTATTTTGAAGTAATAGTATGATTAGTATTGGTATTATTTTTGTTAAGTTCATTTAGTACCTCCTTTGCATGGCTCTGGACACTTTTGATGGTGCTTCCGGTAGAGAGTGTAAATATATATGATTTTGCAATGTCATTTTTTAATTTTGAGAGTATTGTTATTACATGAATCTGAATATGAGCCTCTTTCCCGAGAGAATATCTAATCAACTCCTTTGTAAGTAGCTCTTTTTGAGTGTCGTTGAGATTGAAGCGGGATATGTCAGTTGAGGATAAGATACCTATAATCTTTTCACCAAAATCGCTTTTTTTCGTGGTGAATGTTTGGAATAGAAAATTGTATACCGATTGTATATCCTTTACATTATTGGTAGTTAGTCTGTTTGAGATCTCATCAATAATTGTCTCTCGTTGCCACTTTGAGGTCTTTTTGTCTGCAAATATTTTGAATAAATTCTGCTCTTCTCTTTTTCGAATGGTGCATTGGTAATCTATTTTTAAGAGTGAATCATATAATAAAATCTTTATCTGAGAGTCAGGATCAACTTTGTTAATCTCTGAATTTGATGTACTATCGGACTGAAAAATCTGTATGTTACCATCTTTGAATGTTGCGGTAAGCAAGAGTGAGATATGATATCTGTTTCTGCCCCTTCCAGTTTCCCTCATACTGTTTGTCTCACTTATTGTAATCTTGAGGGTAGAATTGGAATTTGCAGGATCGCCTGTTCTTATATTTTTCAATTCTTTTAATAGTCTTTCGGCTGTCTCAGATATATCTATCTTCGTGCTGCTCTGAGTCTCATCAATGACCATTATTTTGCCGACAGAATATTCCGCAGAGCATCCTCCAAGAATTGAAATAGAAAAAATAATTAGTTGTATCCTTCTCATATAATATCTACTGGTTAAAGTTTCTTATAATACCCCTGTATAATTCACAGGAGACTTCCTTGATATCATATTTTCTAAATGTTTCAAGATAAAGAGAAGTCATCTGGCAATTTTTCAGGGAGCAGGGTACTATATAATTAAATCCTATGGGCACAGAATTGAGGTTAAGTGCAAATCCATGATATGTAATATGACTATCCAATTTTAGACCGATTGAGAGTATTTTTTTGCCTCTAACATATAAACCAGGGCGGTCTATCTCAAATACAGCATTAAGTCCCTGAATAGCAATCCATTTTTGTATAGCATCGGTGATTTTGAATATAAGGTCTTTTACTGAAATATTGAGCCTTGCAAGATTAAAAATTGAATATATTACAAGTTGTCCTGGGCCATGTGCGGTTAGACTACCTCCCCTATCGGTCTCTATAACCTCAATCCCTTCCATTTTTAATATTTCTTCAGATACGAGAATTTCGTCCCGTTTTCCTCTCCGTCCAATTGTAATAACATCTCTATGTTCAAGAAAGAGCAGATAATCATAACACGAGCCGCCCTTTAATTCTTCGACCTTATTCTTCTGGATGTTCAGTGCCGTTTGATAATCTATCTCTGATAGATAGACAAATTCTATTTTAGACACTACTTATAATCCCATATATAATCTTTTTGCAAAGGCGCTTGGCAGTCCTGCAGATATAATCTTATTTGCAGCCTTCTCAACATCATATTCAACCCTCTTTATCTCAAAAGTCCTCAGCTCTGTATCAAAAATGCCATAACCTGCCCTTGAATCATAATCTCTGGGCTGTCCTACAGAGCCTGCAGAGATAACATATTTGTAGTTTTTCCTCAGACCAAACTTCTGTGCAAGTACATCATTTACCTCATTCTCTATAAAAGCAAAGGTCTTAAAAAGGTGAGAATGTCCAATCAGCGTTAGAAATGATAATTTTTCAAAGTGTGGAACGAGTGTCCTTGCCTGTTCTATTGAAAAAATATATTCAAAATTTTGTGCGTCTACTGGTGAGCCATGACAGAGTGTTATCCCATCAAATTCGGTAAAATATGGTATCTTATTTAGATATTCCATACAGGCATCTGAGAGCTGATTTTTGGTCCAATCGAGCACAAAATGTGCTGCATCATAGTAGTACGAATAATCCATTTTTCCTGTGATAGCCGCATCGTGATTACCTATTACACAGAGATCACAGATAGACATAATTGTCTCACAACATTCTCTTGGGTTTGCGCCATAACCTACTATATCTCCAAGACAGATAATTTTGTCTACGCGATCTGTTTCAAGACTTTTTAATACTGCCTCAAGTCCTTCAAGGTTTGAATGTATATCTGAAATAATTCCAATTTTCATAAAAACCTCACCCTGTTAGTGATTTTAGGAGATATTTGGTTATTGTCAAATAAATAGTACGCCTCAATTTGTAAGATTATATGATTTTATTGTGGAAGCCCTTTAAGGATGTTTTCGATCTCTCTGGCTTTTTCAAATTCCCTATAATATTTTAATTCCTCAAGTAGTCTCTGTAGCATTTCCCGGGATTTTGAATAGTCTTTGAGCACATTGATATAGATCTGTGAAATATTTGTTAGAGCATTTATATTTTTTGGATCCTTATCCAGAACCTCATTGTAGAGTCTGATTGCTGCATCTGGATTGCCCCTGATGATGTATAGATTTGCCAGATTATTCAGGGCCTTTGTATTGTCATGCTCCAGTTCTCTTACTATCTTGAAGAATCTCTCCGATTCAGAAATATCTTTTTCTGATCTGGTGACCTGGGCAAGCATTCCATAACATATTCCAGTATTTAAGAGTGCATCTATGTAAGATGGTCTATACAGAACTGATTGGGTGTAGTGAATTATTGCCTTTGATATATATTCAATGTATCTATTCAAGAGTTCCTGAGATTTTCCCTGATCACCAAGTTGGTAGCTCCTGTATGAGGCGGCAATGTCCTCTTCTGCCTGTTTTCTATATGCGTCTCCACAGGCATAATGAGTCGCCCAGCTATCCGGTGTCTTGCTGGTTATGTCTTCCCACAACCTTATAGAGTCAGACCAGATATAATTTCGATAGATGGTTAATACTGATAAAATAATTATAGTAATTCCTATAATATGTTTAATTTTTCTGGTATGCTGCGGGATCTTTTCGGTGATTAACAGTATTGTTCCTGAAATTGAAATAAATAACCCTATCATAGGCAGGTAGAGATGCTTTTCAGTCATTGCCTCCTGAAACGGTACAAAACTTGAAGATGGTAATAGTGTAATAAAGAACCACAGAATTCCAAACGATATGATAGGAAGGCTCTTTCTATTTGTAATTGCAAACCGGATAATTAAGATGATTGTAAAAATACATAGTATTGTATAGAAGTTTAATATACTTCTGACAGTTGGGTAGTTGTGAATGAGGTTCTGTCCAAATGGTAATATAAGGAGACGAATATATTTGATGATTACTTCTGATTGGGTAAGTAGATTTTCATAGATGGTTCGGGGAAGAACACCACCTATCTTTTCGTAGGCAAAAAAGAAATAAATCCTTACAATGAAACCTATGACTATCAGGATTGCAATCGGTAGATGAGTTGAAAATATTCGTTTTAGAGTCTCTCTAAACCCGATATTGAAGTGGAAGATATCCCACAATACAAACATTATGGGGAGTGTCAGAATAATCTCTTTGGATAATATCCCGAGGATAAATAATATCAGTGAAATGGCATAGAATGTCATTCTCTTAGAGACAGTGGAGTATTTGATAGACACAAGGTATAACAAAAAAGATGAGAGAAAGAATGTTGTAGCCAGCACTGATGATCTGCTTGATATATAGGTGATAGCCTCAGTTCCAATGGGATGAACAGCAAAAATTAGTGAGGTCAAAAGTGCAACAGCCTCTGATTGTTGGGCATTTATAAATGAGGATGAAATTCTTCTGATCAGAAAAAAAACAAGTATAATATTAATCAGATGCAAAATAAGGTTTACTATATGATATGATATAGGGTTGAGACCTGAAATACTATAATTTATTGCAAATGTCAGAAAGAGCACAGGACGAAATAGTGAGTGCATAAAGACAGACTTCAGATCTTTGAGGATTCTAATATCTTTGTTTTGCATTATGGTATCATAATCATCATACTGAAATGGGGCTGTTATACTATTTGCGTATACAATGAGTCCCAGTAAGACTGGTAGCAGGAATAGATATTTGTTTATGTTTTTATTTGAAATCTTCATATTGATGATATATTTAATAGTTGTGCAAAAAGCAAATAAAAATATCAGCGTAGTTCATATAGCATTTGCATTTTACCCGTATATGAATCTTGGTGGTGTTCCACGTGCGGTATTTGACCTCACAAGAGCCCAATCAGAAAAATACAATGTTACTGTTGTTACAAATCAGATTGAAAAGGGTTCTATAGCCAATTTAAAAGGTATAAAAGTTCTGTATCTAAAAAACATCAGCAGGAGATTGATATATGATTATCAGTTTTACACTCCCATTTTCCAGCCTGAACTTATCAGAATTATCAAAGGAGCAGATATACTTCATTTTCACGGCTTTAGGAATCTTTTAAATGAGTTGATATATGCGATTAACGGGTTTTTTAATAGACCATCGCTCTTAACCACTCACGGGACTTTGATGAACTATGAGAGCAAGAGACTGGCAAAGACGATATATGATAAGGCTATTGGCTCTTTCTTCCTGAATTCTGCAAAGTATATAGTAGCACATTCGGAGATTGAAAGGTATGAACTTATAAAGGCTGGTATAAGTCCTGAAAAAATGGCTGTTATCCCGAATGGTGTTTATTTTGAAGATCTGGATAGACAACCATCTGTGGAAAGATTTTGTCAGAAGTTTGGCATTGATAGAAGAAAGAATATAGTTTTATTTATTGGTAAGATTACCAGAAGGAAGGGGCTGGATGTAAGTATTGATGCAATTAGAAGATTGAGGGGCAAGAATGTTCAGATGATGATTGCAGGGGAAGTGCTTGACTCAAAAATTCAGAAATTTATATCAGGAACAGATATTAAATATATAGGACATTTAGATCTTCAGGACAAGATTGATGCTATATGTGCTGCGAATCTTCTTCTCTATCCCTCAATTTATGAGGCATTTGGATATGTCCCATTTGAGGCATTTTACCTGAAAAAACCGTGTATTGTAGGTGATGATTTTGGCACATCTGAACATCTCTCACCTGTGGTACCTGAATTTGTTATGAGTTATGGTGATGCTATAGAATTATCAGAGATGATTTTGAGATTCATAAATGATAAAGCGCATACTGATCTGCTTGTAAACAAGGTAAGAAAATATATTATAAAAAATTTCTCCATCCAGAGAGAAGTTGAAGGGTATGATCAATTATATCAGTGTATGTTGCAGTGATTATTTTAGATAATTTAAGGCTTTTTTTAGATCCGGGATTGCGGTTCTGCCACCATATCCCTGACATTTTAAACCTGCTACTATGCTTGCAAATCTGAGAGCCTTTCTTATTTCAAATTTTTTCATCATGGCATAAATGAGTGCGCCATGAAATACATCACCCGCCCCTGTTGTATCA
>JBBISZ010000111.1:0-8511 GCA_037441045.1 Deltaproteobacteria bacterium
TTTGAGAGATGAAATTGTATTAGAGGATAATATTGTTGTTCCTGAAGATGCAGTAATTTTTGATTCAGAAAATAGTGATGTTTCTAATATTGTAGATGCTCTGGCAGCAGATACTGTTGTAATGGAGGATATCCAGAGTTATGATACAGCAGTATTATACGATATTATGAAAAAGACAGATAGCGATTCTGCTGGAGAGGAGAATACAACCGGTTGTGGTTGTAATCAATTGTATTGATGTGTTATGAAATTCCAAGATAATATAATTTTTTTCTCAATACTTATTTTATCCTTTAGCATAGATAGTTGTAAGAAGACAACTATTGATGATTTTCAGGTCTGCAATAAGATTCAGGAGATGTCTCTAAGATGTGAGCCTCAGATACTCGCAATTTTCAATAAGAATTCGGCGGTATTGAGTAATGCAAAAGTAGCAGAATTTGATTACAAACTGATATCGTCAAGAATTCATAAAAAGATAATGGAGCAAAAGGCATTAAAACAATGTAATAGATACAGGGATTCTTCATCGGAGGAGGATAGAGAAAGATACTATAGAATGAAAGCATGTCTTGAGAGTAATGAGTGCAACAGATTTGCAGAGTGCATTTTAAGATTTTGAGCCCCATATTATATTGAGTGCTTTTTGGTGGATATTAATATGAATGATTGTCTTATTGTTTATACTCTACAACCATTATTTTAATATGGATTTAACTATAAAAGTGTTTTGCCTTTTTGATAAAATTACAGTCTGATCAATAAAACCCCCAAAGATTTTAATAATAAATGACGTGAACTTTTAGGCTCTTTTATGTTCTAATAAAGTTTGCACCGGGTACTATTGACACATGGGCGAAATATATATATTTGAAATTTGAAGTAGATTGTTTTATATATTCTTTTATCAGGAGATCTTGATGTCAGATAATGATATTGTAAAAAATATAGAGATAATCAGGTCAAAAATTGATCAGGCATTAAGGAGGTCAAATAGAAATGTATCTGATGTAAAACTTGTGGCTGTAAGTAAGACAGTTGATATTGAGAGAATAATGATGGCTTATGAGGCTGGTATAAGGGATTTTGGTGAAAATTATGTTCAGGAGATGCTACAGAAGATAGAAAGACTTCCTTTAGATATAAACTGGCATTTTATCGGGCACCTTCAATCTAATAAGATAAAGCATCTGGTTTCAAAGGTCAGGCTCATTCAGACAGTATGCAAAATAGAGCATCTTGGTGAGATAGATAAAAGGAGTCAGATTGCTCAGGTTGTATCCAATCTGCTTATTGAAATAAATCTGGGAGGAGAGGAAAGTAAGTCCGGTACAGATGCAGAGGGTGCCATAGAGATTGTTAAAAAATCACTTTCTTTTAAGCACTTAAAGGTGGTCGGGCTGATGTGCATTCCACCGGTATCAGAGCCTGAGCAGGCAAGAAAATTTTTCAAAAACTTGCATTTTATCAAGGATCGTATTAATAATAGTTTTGGAATGGAAGTTATAAAGGAGCTTTCAATGGGTATGAGCTCTGATTTTGAGGTTGCAATAGAAGAAGGTGCAACTATTGTAAGGGTTGGTACGGCTATTTTTGGAATAAGAGGAGGCAAAAAATGAAGATAAGTCCTATAGATATTAGAGAATCCAGGTTCAAGTCTGCATTCAGAGGTTATGATAGAAAGGATGTTGAGGCATTTCTTACAATGGTGGCTCAGGATTTTGAGAATATCCTCAGAGAAAACAATGATCTCAAGGAGGAGATAAAGAGACTGATGAATCAGATAGAGGAGTATAAGACGAGAGAATCATCACTCAGGGAAGCGGTTATTGCCGCTCAAAAGGTGGCATATGAAATGAAAGAGGCGGCAAAGAAAGAGGCTGATATTATTCTTTCAAAGGCAGAATTTCAGGCTGAAAAAATTATAGATAATGCAAACAGGCGTGTGACAGAACTCTTAAATGATATTACAGAGCTCAAAAGACAGAAGGTAGAATTTATAAGCAGGTTGCAGGCATTGCTCGATGGACATATAAAACTACTGAATGTTCAGAAAGAGGATCTGAAAAGCACATCTGAGTCCAATGTCGCCATATTTGAGCCAAGATACGATTCACAGAGTAGTATGACTGGTAAGAAAGATATGGAGAAATAAATGGATGCTTATATTACAAACTCAAATGATGGAATTATCCTGAGAATTATCCTGCATCCGAGGTCAAGTAAGACCGGGATAGTTGGTATATACAGAGATATGCTCAAGATTCAGGTTACTGCTCCGCCAGTTGATGATAGTGCCAATGAGATGCTTATTGATTATCTTGCAGATTTTTTGAAGATCCCCAAATCATCCATAAAGATTATTATCGGTAAGACTTCGAGGCAGAAGATTATAAGAATTGATTCAAGCAAATATAATCAGATCAAGGGGAAGATTGAGAAGGTTATTACGCCCGAAAAACAGAAACCAGCACCAAAAACACCTGATGATTTTGAATTATTATAAGAGAGGTTATTTGCTTTATGGCTGATAGAAGGAGAGCAGATCGCCGTTCAAAGGCTATTGATATAGATCTTGAAAGGAGACGTCTCAATAGGCGCAGAGGAGAGAGAAGAGAATCTCCAAGGGTGGCAATTAAGATGTGGATAGAGGATCTGGAGACAGAGGAACAGGGGTGGGAATATTTTGGAAATATATCTATTGGAGGTGCATTTATAGAGACCGATACGCCTCCGGAGGAAGGAAGGATTGTGAAGATAAAATTGAGAGATATTGATGAGGAGGGAGACCTCATTCTGACCGGGGAGATTTTTGCTATTGATATAGGAAGAGGAGTAAGAGTTAGATTTATTAATAACACATTTGAACAGGAGAGACGCCTTGCAAGATATCTGGATGAATTAATAAGGAAAGGACTGGTTTATTGAGTAATAAAAATATTAAATTATTGATTATTGATGATGAAGAGCAGATGCGGAAGGTGCTCTCATATATTATTCAGAATTCCGAGCTTATGGTTTCCGATATATTAGAATCGTCTTCTGCAAATGAAGCAATGAATATATTTAAAGACAATAAAGTAGACATTATTATTTGCGATTATCTCCTCAATGATATTCGTGGTATTGAATTCTTTTCAAAAATTTCCAATCAGTATCCTGATGTAGTAAAAATTCTTATAAGCGGCAATGTAAATTATGATGAACTCAGAGAGGCCGTTAAAAAGGGGGAGATATTTAAATTTATTGCCAAACCGTTTAATGAAGATGAGATAATAAGTGTTCTCAAAGATGCAATTGAGAGGGTAAAGAATATAAGGAGCAGACAGGATCTAATGAACAGACTCAAAGATTTTTAATCGAAAGTTGTGCTGATTTTTTTCATTTAAAATACGCGTCAGGTAGGTTTAATTAAACTTAATAATCAATAGTTACAATCTAAATTATTTTTTATACAGTTGTAGATAAATAAGAAAATGCATGGTAGTTTTGCAGGTTTTATATCTTGACTTTAACTTTATAAATTTATATTAATTTCGATTTAAGAACTGTAAAGAAGTTTTAATAGATATTGAAAAAATTTTAACTCTTAATTATGATAAGATCTTTTATTTTAAGGAGATGGTTATGAATAGAGATGAATGGAGCTCAAAATTTGGTTTTTTAATGGCGGCTGTGGGCTCTGCGGTAGGTCTGGGGAATGTGTGGAGATTCCCTTACTATACTGGCACACACGGAGGGGCGGCATTTGTTGTTGTATACCTGATAGCCGTCTGCCTTCTGGGTATTCCTCTCCTTGTGGCAGAAATTTCAATAGGGAGGGCATCAAATAGAAATCCTGTAGGGGCGTTTAAGACTCTTGCACCTGATACTAAATGGTTTTTGATAGGGATTCTGGGTGTTATAACTGGAGTTTTTATATTATCTTACTACTCTGTGATTGCAGGCTGGGTATTTGGTTATATATTTATTACTGCCTCAAATAAGTTTGCCGGTGCTGATGAACAGACAATATCTCAGGTTTTCCAAGTGGTGACAGGTTTACCGGCAATTTCAATTTTACTATTGTTTATTGTGATTGGGATCACTGTTTTAATTATCTCAAGAGGTGTTCAGAACGGTATTGAGAAATATTTAAAAGTATTGATGCCACTTCTTTTCATCATTTTGATTTTGCTCGCCATAAAGTCGCTTACACTTCCGGGTGCAATAAAGGGCGTAGAATTCTACATGAAGCCAGATTTTTCAAAGATAGATGCAAAAGTGATAGTCGCTGCGCTCGGGCAGGCATTTTTTTCTCTCAGTCTCGGTATGGGGGCAATGCTGACTTATGGAAGTTATTTGTCAAAAAAAGAAAATATCTTAAACTGCTCTATATTGGTGGCTGTCTCTGATACATTGGTTGCACTTGTAGCAGGCTTTATGATTTTTCCAGCCCTCTTCTCTATTGAAGGGCTATCCCCCGCTGAAGGACCGGCTCTAATATTTAAGGTTTTGCCTGTGGTAATTTCAAAAATGCCTGGCGGTTTAATCTTTGGAACTCTGCTCTTTATTCTTTTAACCATTGCAGCAATAACCTCTACAATTTCACTTCTTGAGGTGGGTACTGCATATCTGGTGGATGAGTATAATATGGATAGGAAAAAGGCGTCATATATTCTGGGGTTGATAAGTTTTGTACCTGGTATATTTTCGGCGCTCTCCTGTGGGGCGATTCAATTTTTATCAAAACTCCCTATCTTGAATATAGATTTTTTATCTCTGATGGACCTAATTTTTGGCAATATTACATTGATTCTGGGCTCTCTTTTTATCGCAATATTTGTTGCGTACAAGTGGGGAATGAATAATTTTTATGCAGAGATTGAATCGGAGGGGAATGTCTTTGGATCTAAGAAAGTTTTTACTCTTATTGTCAAATTTGTCGTACCTGTTTTAATCCTTCTTGTGTTTGTTAATTTTATTTTTGAAAATTTTATAAAATAATATGGATGAGAAAATTTTAAAACATGTAAAAGAATTGAGAGAGGAGATAGAAAAACATAACTACCATTATTATGTGATGGATAATCCTCTGATCTCTGATGCAGAATATGACAGATTGATGAGAGAATTAATTGAACTGGAGCAGAGATATCCAGAACTTATAACTCCTGATTCTCCTACACAGAAGGTAGGTGGTGCAGTTAGAGATGAGTTTAAGAAGTTTGTTCATCCAGAGCCGATGTTGTCCCTGTCCAATGTCTACTCCGAAACTGAATTTATTGAGTTTTATAACAGATTGGCAAGGTTGATTGGAGTGAATAAAAATTTCGGTATGGTTGTTGAACCAAAATATGATGGTCTGGCAGTGGAGTTGATATATAGAGATGGAATCTTTGAGGTCGGCTCAACCCGAGGGGACGGCACAACGGGAGAGGATGTAACAGAAAATATAAGAACTATAAAATCTCTTCCGCTCAATCTCAGGCGTAGCGGTAAAAAAGGGGTCAAAATTCCCGACGAACTTATTTTGCGTGGAGAGGTAATAATTTACAAAGAGGATTTCAAAAAACTCAATGAGAAGAGGTTACTTGATGGCGAGCCTTTATTTGCAAATCCCAGAAATGCGGCGGCAGGTTCATTAAAGCAGCTGGATTCTTCAATCACTGCATCAAGACCTTTGAGAATTTTTATATATAGTATAGTCAGACCACCTGATTTTATCAGAACGCAGTGGGATTTTCTGAATTATGCAAGGGATCTGGGATTCCCTGTCTCTGTTGAAGCGACTCTAATAGAGAAGGCTTATGATGTTATATCATTTTACAATAAGATGATGGAGAAGAGGCACAATCTCAAATATGACATAGACGGCATTGTTATCAAGGTAAATGAGTTTGAATTCCAACAATTACTTGGAAATATCGCAAAGTCACCAAGGTGGGCGGTTGCATTTAAGTTTCCTCCCGTTCAGGAGACAACTGTTGTTGAGGATATCATTGTTCAGGTGGGCAGGACGGGTGCGCTGACTCCCGTGGCAGTATTAAAACCTGTGAGAGTTGGAGGGGTGACGGTATCAAGGGCTACCTTACACAATCAGGATGAGATAAACAGGCTTGACATCAGAATTGGAGATACAGTCGTTGTTCAGAGGGCTGGTGATGTGATTCCTGAGATTGTAAAGGTGATTCTGGAAAAAAGGCGAGAAGATGTAAGAAAGTTTAATCTACCCGATAAATGCCCTGTCTGTGATACAGATGTGATAAAAGATATTGATGAGGCTGTGATAAGATGTCCAAATGAGGATTGCTCCGCGAGAATTGTGGAGAGGATTAAACATTTCGTATCACGAGGGGCTATGAACATTGAAGGGCTTGGTGAGAAGATAATAGAGAGGCTTGTTCTCGATGTGAAATTGGTAAAAGATGTAACAGATTTATATTCATTAACTATTGATGATCTAAAAAAGATAGAGGGTTTTGGAGATAAATCTGCTCAAAATATTCTTGATTCAATTGAAAAAAGTAAGAAGACTACACTAAAGAGATTTATTTATGCGCTCGGGATAAGACATGTGGGAGAGAATACAGCATCACTGATTTCAGACTATTTTAAAGATATTGAATCCTTGAGCAGTGCCGGGATTGATGTGTTAAAAAAGATTCCGCAAATCGGAGATGAGACGGCTAATGAGATTTATAGTTTTTTTAGAAACAAAAAAAATATGCAGACAATCAAAAGATTAAAAGAGGTGGGTATAGAATTTGAAAAAGTAGGGTTAAGAGTCAGTGATGCGCTATCGGGGATGACATTTCTTATTACTGGCACACTTGTCAGGTTTACACGAGATGAGGCAAAGCAATTGATTGTTCAGAATGGGGGAAAGGTTCTCTCTTCGGTTTCAAAGAAACTGGATTACCTTATTGTCGGTTCTGACCCTGGCAGTAAGCTCAAAAAGGCTCAGGAAATAGGGATTAAGATCCTCTCTGAGGAGGAGCTTATTGAAATGATAAAAGGCAGAAATGGTAGACTGGGTATATGAGTCTTGTATTATGTGCAGCATTAATATTAACCCTTGGTGGTGGCGATATCTATAGTATAAGTGAAGATGATTATGATTTTTCAGTACCGTTTGAATATAGACTTTTAATAAAAAATCTTGGAGATATACCTATCGGGGCTTATGAATATCTAAACCAGAATTTTTATGTAGAGCAGAGGCTTATTTTTGCTTCCAATCTGTATTGTGGAGATGTTAGTGTTACAACAGAGTTTGCTGTAGGTGGAATAATTGATGGAGATATAACCTCTGAGCTCATCAACTCTTCACCGATAGCCAGAAATCATAAATATGGATGGGCAGTCGATCGTCTACATATGAGAGAGACTTATGTTCAATATGCAAATGGTAGATACAAATTTATTCTGGGGCAGAAACTCTCAAGATGGGGACTCGGGTTGCTTATAAATGATGGAAAGTACCGGACCTTTTTTGGTGATAATTATGGAGGAGATTCATCTGCTGGTCTTTTTATATCGATCCCTCCGCTCGGACCTTTTTCTGAGCTCGAAATCTCTGATAGATTGGTAATAAACTTAGGGGCTGGATATGTATTGCAGGATAATTTCGGTAGTGACTATTATGGGGATAGGGGATTTCATATTACATCATCCGTGTCTTATGACTCTGAATCAGGGATGGATCTTAGAGATGGATTTAAGTCAGGATTTTTATATTCTAAGAGATTTCAAAAAAACAGATATGGCGAGAGTATAAATTTCAACATATTTGATCTCTATCTAAAAAAGGAGCATTTTTTGCATGGAGACATCACGCTACCCAATGTATTTTTCTATTTTGAAAGTTCAATAATTACAGGAACTCAGGAGAGGAAATTTAAGGGTGAAGAATATTATATCGATGTATTTTCATACGGACTTGTAATGAGAACGGGGATTACTACAAAGGATTATATGCTTTTTCTGGATACGGGTTTTGCATCTGGGGATAATAATCCATTTGATAAATCGTTTTCAAGGTTTAACTTTAATCCCGAGTTTCATGAAGGGCTTCTGATGTTTTCAGAGGTGTACGGTTTTGCATCTGCAGCCTCAGATATAAGGGCACATAATCTTCTTATTGATAGTGAAAAATACTACTATCTTGAGAATGTAAATTCAAATGGGGGCATATCAAATGCAATATTTGCCTCATTAAATCTCTCCTATAGTTTTGCAAAATTTCTTACCCTTTATCTAACAGCCTTAATTTCAGGGGTCTCAGAATCAATAATTGATCCATATTATACGGTGACTTCCGGTGAAAATAAAAACTTTTACAATTCTGAATCTCTCTCAAATATGATGGGAATTGAGATTGATATCGGGACTGAAACAGAGTGGTATAAAAATAGGTACTTCTCATTAAAATCCAGATTAGATTATGGACATCTCTTCTCTCAGGGGGCACTCAATCATTCTTATTCCGAATTTAATGGGACAGATCTTCTCCTTATAAGATTTTCAATG
>JBBISZ010000112.1:0-8400 GCA_037441045.1 Deltaproteobacteria bacterium
CATGCCAAAAGATGTATAAGAAGTGGTATATTGTTCTGAATAACAAGTTTTATTTATGATGTTCCGGAACAAATTTTAGCAGAGCGTACAATTGGCATTATGCTATAGTAAGGATAAGTGTAGTGGATTTTGTCTGTTTATCTGTCAATTTTTTGCTGTTTTATTTGTTTGGTATATAATGGGTGCAGCAATTTAATTTTTATGATTAGGCATATTAAATACTATTTTGAGCAGAGAGATCTCTTAAAATTGTTTATTATCAATGACCTCAAGAGCCGATATACAGGTTCGCTTGCGGGTATTTACTGGTCTGTTATTAATCCACTCCTTATGATAATTATATACACATTTGTATTTGCCGCAGTGCTGAGAATAGAATTTCATAGAGGTAGTGGAACTCTCAATTTTGCATATTACTTAATATGCGGGATATTACCATGGCTTTCCATTCAGGATTCAATAATCAGATCTACATCTTCACTTGTTGATAACTCCGATCTTGTAAAGAGGGCGAGGTTTCCTGCAAGTATTCTTCCAATTCATATTGTGTTCTCAAATCTTCTTACAATGTTGATAGGAATAATAATATTGCTGATAATACTATTACTGTCAGGACATACAATAAGCTGGACGGTTCTAATGATTCCTATTTTGATAATTCCACAGGTTATGTTTACGCTCGGACTTTCGTGGGCTTTTTCAAGTATATATGTTTTTATAAGAGATGTTCTCCCTTTTATCAGCAATTTTGTATTGTTGTGGATGTTTTTGACTCCTATATTTTATCCTTCTACGATTATTCCAAAAAAATATGAGATTTTTCTTATTCTCAATCCCGCAGCACATATCGTCAACCTTTATCGTGAAGTAATAATGAAAGGCAATATTCCTCCGACTCTCTCGTATATTACTCTGTGTGTGGAGGCATTTTTTATTTTTCTCGTCGGTTATTTAATCTATATTAAATTGCAACCGCGTTTTACGGATAGGTTATGAGTGAACCAATAATTATTTGTAAGAATCTCTGCAAGAAGTTTGATTTGTATACTGATTATAAATATGCAATTGTTGAATATCTTCTGTTGAAAAAAAGGAAGTTTCACACGGAACACTATGCGATTAATAATATCTCTTTTTTGCTCGATAAAGGCGGTGTTCTCGGGATAATAGGTGATAATGGTGCTGGAAAATCCATGTTGTTGAAGATTATATCGGGCTCAATTTTGCCAACCTCGGGAGAATTATCTGTAAGAGGAGTGGTATCCTCTCTGATTGATATTCAGTCGGGATTCAAGAGAGATTTTAATGGGATTGACAATATAAGGATGAATCTCGTCATCAGCGGTTTCTATAAAGATAGACAGAAGGGGATGATTGAAAAGATAATAGATTTTGCCGAACTCGGAGATTTTATTAAATATCCTATCAGTTCCTATTCTACCGGTATGCTTATGCGGCTCGGCTTTTCTATTGCCTCAACCATTGCAGAAGACATTTTTGTAGTGGATGAACATATTGCTGTGGGTGATAATTATTTTATGAGAAAATGTATAGAACGACTCAAAGAGCTCCATAGAGAGAAAAAGACGCTTGTAATAGTCTCACACAGCATGCATCTTATAGCAAATCTGTGCACAAAGGTAATATGGCTGGAGAATGGAAAGATAAGGATGGAGGGAGACCCCCCGACGGTGGTTAGAGCCTATGAAGACTATATCTTAAAGAAAAATCAGAAAGAGGTTCGGGAGAAGAAGATAGCGACCTCCAATGAGGCAAAGATATTAAATGTAAAAATTTGTGACAGGTCCGGAAACCCAAGAGAGGTATTTGATACCTGCGAAGATGTCTTTGTAGAAGTTGAGGCTTTTTTCAACACTAAGGTCACAAATCCCGTCTTTGGGGTGGCGCTCTTCAAGGAGGATGGTAGATATATTTATGGTCCAAATACATTTTTTGACAGGTTTGAAACAGGCGTATGCGAAGGTAAAATTAAATTCAGAATATTATATGAAGAACTGCCGCTCCTTGCCGGGAAATATCAGATCTCGGTGGCAATTTTTGATCCCGAACATGTCTTTCCGTATGATTTTCACGAGAAAAGATATAATTTTGAAATCAGGAATAATTTTCTTGACCACGGCGATATCAGGATTAAACATAAATGGTTTATTGAGAAGGGATAATAGATGACTAATCCATTACCTCAAGATTTTATAAGAAGGAGAAACCGCAACTGGATATTCCTCGGGTTGATGTATGCAACATACTATATGTGTCGTTACAATTTTCCGATTGCAAACAAGACTATCTCTGAACAGTTCGGATTTTCCAGAGAGGAGATGGGGTGGATCATTGCAGCCACAATGTGGGCTTACGCCTTTGGTCAGCTCGTAAATGGTCTGATAACTGACAGGATTGGTGGCAGAAAGGCGATTTTAACAGGTGCAATAGGTACAATTATCTTGAATATACTGATGGGTTTTGGTGGGCATATTGGTTCTCTCTCGTATTTTATTCTCATCTGGGGGCTCAACGGTTATTTTCAGGCATTCGGTGCACCTTCGGTTGTAAAGACAAATGCCAGCTGGTTCAGAATTTCAGAGAGAGGGACTTTTACAGGTATTTTTGGTTTGATGATTCAGTTTGGAAGATGGGCAATAATGATACTTGGTGGGATTCTAATCGTAAGGTTGAGCTGGGAGTATCTGTTTTTTATTCCGTCTATCATAACTTTTATTTTTGCGGTGCTCGCATATCTGAATGTGAAGGATACCCCCGAGGAGTGTGGTTATGATTGTATATCCTCTGATAAGAACGAATGTGAGAACGATGAAAAAGTGGATGTTCTCTCAATACTCAAAAAGGTTTTAACAAGCAAACCACTCTGGATAATCAGTTTTGCATACTTCTGCACAGGGGTGGTAAGGCACGGTGTGGATCAATGGTACATTCGTTATCTTAAAGAAGTTCATCAGATCTCCACAGACTCTTTTGGATATATGCTTACTGCATTCGGCTTGCCAATTGCTGCAGTTCTGGGCTCTTTTGCGGCTGGTATTGCATCTGATAAGATTTTTGGGGCACGAAGAGGGCCAGCAGCTGCACTTATGTATCTGGGACAATTTGTTATGCTGATCATCTTTGCTGTTGTATCTGGAGAACTTCTGAGCCCGATACTGATTGTAATAATGCAATTCTTTATCAATGGTCCTCACTCTTTACTTGGTGGTGCCGCCGCAATGGATTTTGGAGGAAGAAAGGCTGCAGGCTTTGCTTCAGGTCTAATTGATTGCTGGCAGTATATAGGCGCAGGACTTATATCGGGCGTCTTTATGGGTAAGATTATTGAATCATTTGGATATTCAGGCTGGATAATTACCCTGATAGCATTTGCATTTATGGGCTTTTTATCAATGTTGGCACTCTGGAATAAGAAGGCTTAGAGACTATTCTCATTTTATATTTCATATCAGCACTTCTATAAATAACTTTGTGGGACTTCTTATAATTGTGAGTTCAATCTTTTTCTTTTTATGATTTTTTCTGTATTATAAACAGATCTTTTATCAGAGAGCCATTTTTTTGTCATTACTTTGTGATTTGTGGCAATGGTTTTAGATGATTGTCTCTCAGGTCTGGATTGGCAAAGACTATTTTTAGATTAAAACTTTTTCAAAGTTTATAAAAAAGTTATGAAATAATTAGAAATACCTAATAAGGGATAATACAATCAGCGCAAGATTTGTATTTATGTACCAATATGCTGCAACTATTTGAGAAACTTTGATGCCATGATAGATTCAAGAGAGAAGAACAAAATGAAATCTATAATTTGATTATTAATTGTTATTCATTTTTCTCAGTTCGTATAACTTCCAGTACACATAAATAACCGGAATAATCTCAAGCGTAAGAAAAATAGATGTAAAGAGTCCTCCAAGTAGCGGCAGCGCAAGTCTTCTCATTACATCTGCACCTGAACCAGTTGCCCACATAAGTGGAACAAGCCCTATAAATGTTGTGCTTACAGTCATCATTTTTGGTCTTACTCTTAGAACTGCTCCATCTATTACAGCGTTTACTATATCCTCTTTTGTTTTGATAAGTCCATTTTTTAATCTCTCTGAATATACAATGTTTAAATAGACCAGCATAACAATTCCAGTTTCAGCAGCCAATCCAAGTAGTGCTATGATACCAACTATTGTTGCAGTTGATATGTTGTAGTTGTAGATAGACATTGCCCATATTGCACCAACGAGAGAAAATGGCAGGACCATGAGCACAATAAATACCTCTATCCAGTTCTTAAAATTGAGATATAAGAGGATGATAATTATGAGCAAGGTTATTGGGACGACAATCTTCATCCTGGCATACATCAATTCCATAAGCTCGTATTGCCCCGACCATTTGAGAAAATAACCTTCTTTAAGTTTTATCTCATTTTTAATTTTATCTTTTGCCCTGTTTACAAATGAACCAATATCTGTTTTAGAGGTATCTACATCAACATATACATATCCGGTTAGCATGCCATTTTCATTCTTTATCATTGGAGGTCCTTCGACAATTTTGACATCTGCTACATCTCCAAGTCTAATAAATCTATAACCATTGTTAGAATTTGAATATGAAGATAGAGATTCTGTAGATGTATTTGATGTTGCATTCTCCATCCACATTGATGAACTATCGGACATCTTTGAATTCTGCATTGTAGTTTTGTTATCTTCCATTGGGAAAATTTTCATCGGGATAAGAAGATTTTTTATCTCGTCGATATCTGACCTATAATCCTGAAAGAATCTTAGATTTACAGAGTATCTCTCTCTCCCTTCGATTGTGGTGGTGACTGGCATACCACCAATTGCCATCTCTACAATACGCATAATATCATCTCTTGTTAGATTGTATCTCGTAAGCCTTTCGCTATCTGGGACTATATCAATGTAAAGAGCACCAAGGTTTCTCTCTGAATATACACTCCTTGTACCTTCTATTTTTGATAAAGACTTTTCTATCTCAATCCCTATCTTTTCTATCTCTTCTATATCCTTGCCCATTATTTTTATTCCAACAGGTGTCCTGATACCAGTTGTGAGCATATCAATCCTCGCCTTTATAGGCATTGTCCATGCATTTGTAAAACCGGGAATTTTGAGCCTTTCATCAAGTTCCTTTACTATCTCCTCAAATGTCCTCTTCCTCTTCTCAGGAAAGAATAATCTTAAAAATGGTTTAATAAATTCAGGTGCAATATCAGAATACCATCTTTTAACATTTACCTCCTTCCACTGTTCTCGAGGTTTTAATTTAACAACCGTTTCAACCATTGATAAAGGTGCGGGATCTGTTGGTGTTTCAAATCTCCCTACCTTTCCAAAAACCCTTTCTACTTCATCTGTCTCAGCAATAAGTCTGTCCTGAATCTGCAGCACCCTCTTTGCCTCTTCTATAGATATATTTGGGAATGTTGTTGGCATATAAAGTATATCGCCCTCTTCAAGTGGAGGCATAAATTCTGAGCCAAGTTTCATAAAGAGAGGAATGGCAGATATGACAGCCATAAGTCCAATCAGAATTGTTGTTATAGGATTGGTGAGAGCCACATGTATAAAAGGTCTATATAGCCTTATCATAAATCGGGATATGGGGTGATTCTCCTCCTTTATCATCTTTCCTTTTATTGCAAAGAGTATAATTGCGGGGACAAGTGTAATTGATAGAATTGATGCAAAAAACATAGCAAATGTCTTTGTATAGGCGAGTGGCTTAAAAAGCCTCCCCGACTGTCCTGTGAGGGTAAATACAGGTAGAAACGCCACAGTTATAATTAGAAGTGAAAAGAAGATGGACGGGCCAACCTCTATCAGGGCATCAAGTACAATCTTCTTTTTATCATCATTATCGGTTATATGTTCAAACTTTTTATGAATATTTTCAACAAGAACTATACTCGCATCTACCATTGCACCAATAGCAATCGCTATTCCTCCGAGACTCATAATGTTTGAATCTATTCTCAGAAGATACATGGGTATAAATGAGATAGCAACCGCTACAGGCAGGCTGATTATCGGGACCAGGGCACTTCTAAAATGGAGGAGAAAAATAATAATGACCAGTGAGACTACAATCATCTCCTCCACCAGTGTGTGCTTGAGCGTATTAATAGCCCTTTCTATTAGAGAGGAACGGTCATATACTGTAACTATCTCCACTCCCTCAGGAAGTGATGGTCTTATCTCCTCAAGTTTCTCCTTTATTCGTTTTATCACATTAAGGGCGTTCTCCTTTTCTCTCATAATTACAACGCCACCTACAACCTCTCCCTCTCCATTCAGGTCTGATGCACCTCTCCTTATGTCTGGAACTATCTCTACATCAGCAATATCTTTAATCCTGATTGGCGATAGCCCATTCTGATTCTTTATTACAATATCCTCAATATCTTTTTTCTCCTTTATGTAACCACGTCCACGCACATAGTATTCTCTAAATGACATTTCGATCAACCTTCCACCTACATCTCTATTGCTGGATTTTATTGCATATTCAACATCTTCAGGTTTAATCCCGTACAGATAGAGTTTCATAGGATCCATCCTGACCTGATACTGTTTTAAGAATCCACCGATTGAGGCTACATCTGATACCCCTTCAACAGAAAGGAGAGTATATTTGAGATAAAAATCCTGAAATGTCCTCAACTGAGATAGATTGTTCCTGCCACTTTTATCTACGAGAGCATATTGAAAAATCCATCCGAGTGATGTGGCATCAGTAGCCATAATAAGGTTGGCGTCTTCCGGGATTGAGGCTCTTGCAACAGTCATATATTCACTCACTCGAGATCTTGCCCAATATAGATCTGTCCCGTCTTCAAAAATGATATAAATAAAGGTCATTCCAAACATAGAAAATCCACGAATATCCTTCACACGAGGTATGGAGAGAAATCTCGTTACAAGCGGATATGTAATCTGATCTTCAATAAGATCTGGAGACCTTCCCATCCACTCTACGAAGACTATCACCTGAGTCTCTGATAGATCCGGTATGGCATCAAGCGATACATTTTTTATAGAATAAAATGCCCCAAGAATAGCAAGAAAAATGGAGATTATTACCGTCCACTTATTATTGTATGAATACTCAATTATTCTTTTTATCATAAATGCTCCTCAATGCTGATGAGTAGGAGCCCTACCCTTTTCTTCTGATCCAGAAAAAGCGCTATTTAGTCTGGATTCTGAATCAATAAGAAAGTTGGCACCCGTTACAACCTTCTCGCCCTCAAAAAGATTTGAAACAATCTCAATAAGCCCATCATATCTATCCTTTATCTCAACCATTCTCTTCTCAAATATTCCATCAGATTTCTCAACAAAGACATAATTCCCTTTTCCTGTCCTCACCACCGCGTCCTCTGGAACTGTTATTCCTTCCTTTGACTCAGTTGTAATAGAGATATGACCAGACATCCCGGGCTTTAAGAGATAGTCCCTGTTATCAACTATAACCCTGACTTTTATTATCCTGAAATCAGGTTTTGCCTGTGGATAAATATAGTCCACCTTTCCTGCAAAAACTCTATCCGGGAAACTATCAAGATTGATCTCAACATTCTGTCCTTTCTTGATATATTTGAAATCATATTCAAAAAAGTTCGCAATGGCAAAAACACTTCTTATGTCCTGAATCTCAAAAAGCACATTACCTGAAGATACATATTCTTTCTCCTGTATATTCTTCTTAAAGATAAAACCATCTACAGGTGATTCTATATCTATCTTGTCTTGAGCCCTTTTTAACTCTTTGAGCCTCTCAATCTCTTTTGTCCCCACCTCAAATAGTCTCAATTTATTCTCAATGAGTTCAACCAGCTTTTCATCTTTAATAGAAGATGTAAGGGCATTTATAAATTCCAGTTCCAGTTGATAGATCTCAGGACTATATATTTTTAGCAGCCTATCACCTTTTTTTACCCTATCTCCTTCTCTAATATATATTTTTTCAATCCATCCACCGAAGCGTGGACTGAACCTATACCTTTTAAGGTCATCTGCCTCGATATATACATGGTATCTGAATTTTTTATTGAGAGGTACCTTTTTTACCAGATCATATTTTACACCAATCTTCTGAATTCTTTCAGCGGGTAAATGCACAATCTCAGCATGAGATGAGTTTGTTTCTTCATTATGTTCTTGATGATTCATCATATTAGGATCTTCCATATTACTCTGAAAATCCTCTTTCTTTTCAACAAGTTTCATATTGCATTTGGGGCATCTCCCATCTTTATCAGAGATTACCTCAGGATGCATGGGGCAGGTATATACCTTCCGATTATGCTTTGAATGATTAGATGCTGATGTATCCTTCTTTTCAGTT
>JBBISZ010000113.1:0-8393 GCA_037441045.1 Deltaproteobacteria bacterium
AAGCCTATAGGGCAGGTCAAAAATACTAAGGCAGTAAAAGAGGATGAAAGACAACCACAGCAGGCGCAGCGAAAGACTATGCTGGGTGGTCCCTCCATCAATCAGGGCACCTTAACTGAGATCCCGATGGCAGATCTATTACAGATGATTACGGTCTCCAAAAAGAGTGGGGTTCTTGTGATAAAAAGCCAGGATGAAGGCAAGATCTTCTTTAAAAACGGTCAGATACATTATGCCTGCATAAATGAGAATCATTCACTCAATCCCGTGAAGGCAATATACCGTATTATTACATGGGATAAAGGGAGTTACAGATTTGATCCGCCTGACAATAGAAAGTTTGTAGTGGAGATAGATGAGGATCTGGATGTGTTACTTATGGAGGCATTGAGGCAGAGAGATGAGTTTAAGAAGATTGCATCTCAGATTCCACCTTCAAATAGGTCACTAACTTTAAATACCCCACTTACTCCTCCACTTAGAGAACTCAAATCTGAACAACTTGATATATTGCAGTTGATAATCAATTATGGACAGATCAAATCGGTAATGGATAAATCACCGCTTTCTGATATTGATGTGGCAAAGACACTGGCGTTTTTACTATCAAAAGGATATATTAGAGAGGCATAATGAATCTTCTGCCTATTAGGAGCATCATTAAAATATGCTAACTGATCTGTATACAGCAATACTACTCGGTCTTTCTTTTTCAAATATCTGGATATGTGCACTTGTGATATTCTCTCTTCAGACATCGGATAGATCTACTGGATTGGGGTATATTTCTGGAAGATTATTGGGCATAGTTGGGTTTGTCATTTTATTTCATATCGTTGGGAATGTAGTAAAGATTTCAAGTTTTTCTACAGATTTGATTTCCGGTATCTCTATTCTGCTTTTTGCAGCATATTTTATATATAAGTACAGAGGATCTCAAGATGGGCATTCTAAAAATTTTAATATTCATAAAAATATATCAGAGAAATGTGAGCATAACTGTGATACTTGTATTGTGAGCAAAAATACCGATGTATATAAATACTGTGAAAGTTGTTCAGACGACAGAGAGAGTTGTAGCTCTGAGGATGTTCAGATTGAACCTCTCACGCGGGGGGCAAGAAAATTGTGGGGCAAGAATTCTCAGGGAGAAATAAATAATAAAGGCTTTTTATTCGGTTTTTTTTTGGGTCTAATTAGAGGCTCTGCCATGTGCGGGCGTCTGGTTCTCCTGCTTCCACTCGCGGTAAAAGGGAGTCTGATAAGTTCGGTTTTGGTTGGAATAGCATTCGCCCTTTCATCTACCATATATCCTGTGCTTATTATGTTCTTTGGGAGTTATGTACTAAGGGCAGTGAAGTATCGAAGTCAAATAGTAACTGTAAATTCAGTGTTTCTAATTTTTCTTTTAAAAGTTCTTTAGTTAAATTAGCATATTTTTCTTTCATTCTATTATATCTATCATGCATTCCATAATTCTGTAAAAATTTATTGAAAAATTGCTGACTTTACTTTATGTTATATAACCATTTTACCTTAAGGAGGTATTAACAAGGTGGAATACAAAGATACGCTATCTCTTCCTAAAACGGATTTTTCAATGAAGGCTAATCTTGTAAATCTCGAGCCAAAGATCCTTGAAAAATGGTATAAGATGGATCTATATCATAAAATGCGAGATAAACGGAAAAAGGCAAAAAAATATGTTCTGCACGATGGACCGCCGTACGCCAATGGGCATGTACATCTCGGGACGGCTCTTAATAAGATATTGAAGGATTTTATAGTAAAGAGCAGATTTATGATGGGCTACGATGCGCCATTTGTACCAGGGTGGGATTGCCACGGTATGCCTATTGAACATAATGTGATCAAGAAATTTCAGGGTAAGAATATTGGTAGCATTGCAATAAGAGAAGAGTGCAGGAAGTATGCTGAAGAGTTTCTGAATATTCAGAGAGAGGAGTTTAAGAGACTGGGTGCAATAGGTGAGTGGGAAAAACCTTATGTTACTATGAGTTTTGAGTATGAGGCCAAGATTCTGGAAGCCCTTTATGAACTTTTTAGAGATGGGTATCTCTATAGAGGACTCAAACCGATCCACTGGTGTGCCGAATGTAAGACTGCACTTGCAGATGCAGAGGTAGAGTATCATGATCATAGATCCCCTTCTATTTATGTGAGATTTGCTGCGAGGGATAAGGACAGGCGGATTGAGGAGTTGAATTTAAAGTTTGATAAGCCTCTGTTCTTTCTTATATGGACTACCACACCATGGACATTACCAGCAAATCTGGCAGTGGCACTTCACCCCGAAGAGGAGTATGTCTTTGTTGATACAGGAAAAGAGATCCTTGTCATGATGAAGGTACTACATAATCAGGTGGCTGAAAAGACCGGGATTTCAGGTAGTGTTGTGAAGGAGATAAAAGGTAGAGACCTTGAAGGTGTAGTATTAAAACACCCGATGTATGACCGAGACTCTGTAGTAATACTTGCTGATTTTGTAACAACAGATACTGGAACTGGAATGGTTCATATTGCGCCAGGACATGGAGCTGAGGACTATGAGATAGGTAGAAAGTATAAACTGGATGTATATACGCCTGTTGATGAGGAGGGAAGATTCGTAAAAGATATTCCAAACTATGCAGGGATGAAGGTTCATAAGGCAAATCAACCTATCATAGAAGAATTGAAGAAGAATGGCTCTCTTGTTAAATCCGAGGATGTAGAACACTCATATCCACACTGCTGGAGATGCAAGAACCCGATAATATTTAGAGCCACTGAGCAGTGGTTTTTAAATGTAGAACATGCTGATCTGAGGTCGAGATTGCTGCATGAAATAGACGGTGTAAAGTGGATCCCTTCATGGGGTAGAGACAGAATATATAATATGGTTCAGATCAGACCCGACTGGTGTCTCTCGCGCCAGAGATACTGGGGAGTGCCTATTCCCGCTTTGAGATGTAAATCATGCTCTCATACTTTCCTTACAGAATCGATCTTTAAGAAGGCAATTGACCTGACCTACAAAGAGGGCTCTGATTGCTGGTTCAAAAGAGATATAAAGGATTTTCTAAATGAAAATACTAAATGCCCTGAATGCAAATCAACGGATCTCATAAAAGAGGAGAATATTCTGGATGTATGGTTTGACTCCTCTGTAAGTCAACGGGCAGTTCTGGAAAATAACCCCGATCTATCATATCCATGTGATCTATATCTTGAGGCAACTGATCAGCACAGGGGCTGGTTTCAGGTCTCTCTCATCACAGCCGTTGCAAATAGAAATATGGCTCCATACAGGGCAGTTCTTACTCATGGATTGATACTGGATGAGAATGCAAAGAAGATGAGTAAGTCACTTGGTAATGTCATTGCGCCAGAAGAGGTGATATCAACCTATGGAGCCGACATTCTGAGATTGTTATTCTCAAGCGTGGATTATACGGCGGATATCATCTTTACAACAGATATGCTGGGACTTCTATCGGAGAATTATAGGAAGATCCGCAATACCATCAGATTTGGACTGGGCAATCTTTCAGACTTTAATCCTGAAACGGATATGGTTCCTTTTGAAAATCTATTAGAGTTAGACAGAATGGCTTTAAATAGATTCTTCTTTAAGGCTGAAAAGATTTTAAATGCATATAAAAATTATGAGTTTTTTACAGTCTATCATACTGCAGTAGAGCTCTGTTCCGTAGACCTGTCTGCAATATACTTCGATATAATTAAGGATAGACTTTACACATTTAAGAAGGATGGTCCCCAGAGGAGATCTGCTCAGACTGTCCTATTCATAATGGTGAGAGAACTTATAAAATTGCTCGCCCCTGTTATATCTTTTACAGCAGAGGATGCACATAACTATATGCCAGCATATCAGGGGAAGGAGGAGTCTGTATTTCTTGAGACATTGGATGCCTCTATTTATAAACATGATCCTGATATTATCGCAAGGTGGGATAGGCTTTTGAAGCTCAGAGATGAAATTCTCAAAGGGCTGGAGGAGATTAGAAGACAGAAGATAATTGGGCAATCTCTTGAGGCGGCTATCAATTTTCATATCCCCAAGAAGAGTCTTAATGAATTTGAGGAGCTTGTAAAGAATATTGATCTCAAGGAATTTTTTATATGTTCGGCTGTTTCTGTAAATATGGATGATAAAGATCAGATTATTAGGATGCCGCTCAGTATCTTTGGGGGAGCAGAATATGTATTATATAAAGCCGAAGGGAAAAAATGCCCTCGTTGCTGGAGATATTCTGTAGAGTTTGTTGAAGATATTTGTGAACGATGTGCGTCTGCACTGAATAAAAAGTAAGGAGGAATGGTGAATTTCAAATATATTGTCTCAGTTATAATTATACCAATTATATTTATTCTGGATCAGTTGACCAAAAAATGGGCTATGTCCAATCTCAAAGGAAAGCCTGCAATAGATGTAATAAATGGATTTTTTGATCTGAGATATGTAGAAAATCCTGGCGCTGCCTGGGGTATATTTGGTTCTATGTCTGATAGCATGAGAAAGCCTTTCTTTGTTATTGTAAGCATAATTGCGATACTTTTTATTATTTACTTTTTTATAAAGGTCAGGAAGGAGCAAAGAACCCTCTCTGTTGCTATAGCATTTATCCTTGGAGGTGCTTTTGGAAACTTCTATGATAGAGTGGTAAATAGTTATGTTGTAGATTTTATTCATTGGTTCTACAAGGACTATCACTGGCCTACTTTTAATCTTGCCGATTCTGCAATTTCAACAGGTGTGGTGCTGATGATTATCCATATGCTATTTCTTGAAAAAGAGGAGAATAAGGGAAAAAATAAAGAACCTCAGACTCAGGAAGGATCGTCTGATAATAAGACAGAAAAACTTATTTCTGAGACCGACAAGAGTGGAGAATGAAGCCAGTCCTTTTTTATATTGGAGACTTTGCAGTCCATTCATATTTCTTCCTTTTAACAATCGGATTTATTGTCGCCACGATTATAGGTATTATTGAATTCAAAAAGAATGGTCTATCTGTTAAAAACTTTATAGATCTGGCAATAGTAATTGTTATATTCGGGATGATCGGTTCAAGATTGATGCATATCGTAGCAGAGGATATTCCTCACGATGTATATTGTTCAAAAAAACTGGATAGATGTGGACCTGATCCAGAAAAACTTCGAAAAGACGGTGGAGATGATGTAATAAAGGAATTTAATAGGGGTGAGAAGATAATAAAATTTTATATAGCCCACCCGTCCAGAATGTTCAATGTCTTTAAGGGCGGTCTTGCCTATTATGGTGGGTTTATACTCGGGACAACAGCGGCACTTGTCTTTATGAAAAGACGCAAAATGAATATGCTCTTTACATCAGATACAATAGGATATGGGACTGCGATAGGGCTTTTCTTCGGGAGAATGGGCTGTTTCTTAAATGGGTGTTGTTTTGGTCTTCCAACAGAATCATTTCTTGGTGTGCATTTTCCTAAGGGGAGCGCCGCCTTTGCAGAAATGGCAAATGCAGGTATTGTAAATAGATTAAAGGATTCTATAACACCACCGGTGCTTCCGACCCAGCTCTTTGAATCCATCTTTTCACTTCTTCTTTTTTTCTATCTCTATCTTTTTTTGAGGAAGCATAAAAAGTATGATGGGCAGATTATAATTCACTTTGTATTGCTGTATGCCATTTTCAGATTTGTTGTGGAATTTTTCAGAAATGACAACCGTGGTATCTTTTTTGGACTTCTCTCAAGCTCTCAGATAATCAGTATAGTTATGATTGCAGGTGCAATTTTATTATGGCGTTCTATCAGACCGAAGGGAGAGGATAATGTTCCCAAAACTGTTTGAACTTCCTTTCAAGCTGGGGGATTTTCCACTGGCGATTCATACTTATGGTTTTTTTATTGCATTGGGTTTTATTGTTGGACTGTGGCTTGCAACCAGAGAGGCAAAGAAGCTCGGTATTGAGCCCAAACTTATTTCAGATCTAACCTTCTGGATACTTATATGGGGGCTGATTGGATCAAGGATTGTCTATATAATTGTGAGCTGGGACGAATATAGAGCAGATCCTTCTCTGTTTTTTAAGATCTACAAAGGTGGGCTTGTATGGTATGGCGGTTTTATCGGAGCGTTATTGTTTACATTGTATTATACTCATAAGCACAAATTATCTTTTTTCAAGATAGCGGATATACTTATTCCATCAGTCTCTCTGGGGCATGCCTTTGGAAGACTGGGCTGCTTTTCAGCAGGCTGTTGCTATGGTAAGGAGTGTGCAAGAGACTTTATATTTTCGGTTGTTTTTAATCATCCTGAATCTATTGCACCGAAAGGGATTCCCAGACACCCCGTTCAACTCTATGAATCAGTCGGTGAGGCAATAATCTTTCTTATTCTTGTATTGTTCAGGACACGCAAGAGATTTGATGGACAGGTGCTCCTTATGTATATGACTCTGTATCCTATTCTGAGATCACTTCTTGAGATATTAAGAGGGGACAAGATTAGAGGTTTTGTAATTGAGCCTTATCTATCTACAAGTCAGTTTATTTCAATATTTGCAATTGCTATAGCAATTTATCTTCAGATTTATATAGGCAAAAAAGTCAAAGAATCATCTAAAGATTAATAAATGAAAAAGATTTTTTCTGAAGAGACTGTACTTTTTGCCAGTGTATTTAAATGGATTGTACTTGGCTGTGCTGTTGGGAGTATAGTGGGCACCTCAACCTCTATTTTTCTGATATGCTTAAACTTTGCAATTGATTTTATACACAGATACAGTTTCTGGTATATTCTCACACCTGCTGGATTGTTGATAAGTTTTTTGATTGTAAAGAATCTTGCCCCTGATGCATCAGGACATGGGACGGAAAAAGTTATAGAGGCTGTTCACAGATATTCAGGTTATGTAAAACCTGCAGTAATACCAATAAAATTAATAGCCACAGTTATTACAATAGCGATGGGTGGATCTGCAGGAAAGGAGGGACCATGTGCTCATATAGGTGCGGGACTTGCCTCACTTTTTGCAGGGATAACAAAACGAGATGATCAGGATAGAAAGAAAATAGTTATATGTGGCATCAGTGCCGCTTTTGCATCGGTGTTCGGGACTCCCATTGCAGGTGCAATATTTGGTGTGGAGGTTCTTTTTGTAGGTTCAATTCTTTATGAAGTTCTGTTGCCATCTTTTGTTGCAGGGATAACCTCTACTTATGTTACTCGTTTATTTGGAATTAAGTATCTATTCAATTCCGTTAAGGTTAGTTTTGATTTTTCGGGGAAAATTTTCTTTGAGGTAATTCTGGCAGGTTTTTTGTTTGGCATAATTTCAAGAATGCTGATTGAAGCAATGAAGGGATTTAATAAAATAAATGGTGAGTGGAAGGCAAATCAGTATCTGAAGATATTGTTCTCTGGAATAGTTATTTTACTGATCACGCTTCTGACCTCAACAGACTATCTGGGGATGGGTGTGGATGTTATTGAAAAATCCATTACTGGAAAAGAAGTAGTATGGTATGCCTTTATCATAAAAATAATATTTACAGCAATAACTCTTAATTTTGGTGGGAGCGGAGGAATCATAACTCCAATATTTTTCATCGGGGCAACTTCAGGGAACATTATTGGATGGCTTCTGGGTATTGATAGGTCTTTTACTTCGGCACTCGGATTTGTATCTTTACTGGCAGGGGCTGCCAATACACCAATTTCTGCGAGTATTCTGGCGGTTGAGATGTTTGGTCCAGACATCACAATATATGCAGCACTCGCTTCAGTAATAAGTTTTATTATGACCGGACATTCAAGTGTATATCCATCTCAGATAGTTGCGATTAAAAAATCAGCATCTGTAAAACTGGAGACAGGCAAAGAGATAGAGGAAATCAACCCTGTTGCAGACCCACTTAACAATTCAATTATAAAAACTGTAAGCATCTTAAAGGATAAAATTAGGATTAGACCGAGAGATGATTTTCCAGATTCTACATAGTAAACCGAACTATTGTTCCATTATACCTGTTGGGAATTGCTTTTTATTTTTGGAATAACGAAAACTATATTGAGATAGAACTGATAATTTTCTAAGTAGATATAAGATAAGAAATAAGGATGCAACCTGATTATGAGAGTGTTAGCGTAACTTTCTTTATAGATATTTTATTGGAAAATATTTATTTTTACAGTTTAATTTGATCAGATGTGGTTCCAATTTTAAAATGTCACACTTAATTCCAAATTTAAAATGTCACATTTATAAAGCATTCCTTGCAGGATTACATAATCCTTCAAGTAGGCAAAAAAATTATGTGTTTCTATGTCTTGGAGATTGATATGAAAAGATTTGAGATCTTGCAAAAGGTTATTAA
>JBBISZ010000114.1:0-8334 GCA_037441045.1 Deltaproteobacteria bacterium
CCATTACACCAACTTTCCCATGGATTTTCCCAATAGGGATACTCCCCTACCCTGTAAAATATCGTATATATTTTGGGAAGCCGATGCACTTTGCTGACCAGTCTGAAGGAGAAGAAGACCTTCTAATAAAAAATGTATTGGAGGTTAAAACTACTCTTCAATCCATGATTTATAAAGGCTTAAAAGAGAGAAAATCTATCTTCTGGTGAAAATATGAAGGAATATATTCTGATAAGCGGTATATGTGGAAATTTTGGCAATGAACTGGCAGGTTATCTACACAAAGAGCATAAAATTATAGGACTTGATAGACGCAAATATGAAGATCGACCCAAAGACATTATTCATTATCAATTGGACATTAGAAGAAAGAAAATAGAAGAGATTTTCAGAAAACACTACATTAAAGCAATAATTCACCTGAATATCATTCACAACCCGAAGGTCAGTTCAAAAGAACACTATGAGTTCAATCTCACTGGTAGTTCCAATCTCCTTGAACTGGCTACAAAATACAAAGTACCTCATTTTATATTTTTATCGTCTGCTGATATATATGGTCCATCACCCGACAACCCTTTATTTATCCCTGAAGGACATCAACTTTACGGTTCAAAGAACATCCCGATATTGAGAGATCTTGTGGAGACAGACTTTCTGGTGCAATCATATTTCTGGAATGCTCCCGAAATGACTACTACCATTCTAAGACCCTGCCACATTATTGGCCTGAATATCAAAAACGGTATTATGCAGTACCTGAAGGGCAAAGTTGTACCCACTGTAGCTGGATTCAATCCAATGATACAGATTATACATATAAAAGATGTCTTCAATTCCATCAATCTTGTAATGAAAAAAAGAGAAAGGGGAATTTTCAATATTTCGGGACAGGATCAGATACCACTGCTGACATTGTTAAGAGAATTAAAAATAAGACATATTCCCATAATGCCACCATTTGAAAAACCAATATTCAAAACACTCTTTATGGCTGGATTGACCTCACTTCACCCTGAGCAGATAGATTTCCTGAAATACCCTTGTATGGTAGATGATACAAGGGCAAAGGAAAGATTGCAATTCTCTCCCAGATATCGTATCAGCGAGATAATCAATGAACTCAGACTGACCAAACGGATAGATGGTATATGAAATTTATTGATGAGGCAAAGATAGTATTAAAGGCTGGCAAAGGTGGGAACGGATGTATGAGCTTCAGGCGTGAGAAGTATCGTCCATTTGGAGGTCCCGATGGAGGAGATGGAGGCAATGGTGGTGATATAATTTTTATTGCAGATGATCAGATGAGCACACTCGTAGATTTTAGATATAAAAGACACTATTTTGCAAAGAATGGGGAGCACGGCAAAGGTTCTGATATGTATGGAAAAAATGCAGAGCCACTTATTATCAAAGTTCCTGTTGGGACGATTGTAATAAATGATGAGACCAATCAGGTTATTACAGAATTTACACAAAATGGACAGAGTCAAATAATTGCAAAAGGTGGAAAAGGCGGATTTGGAAATATACATTTTAAATCCTCCACTAATCAGGCTCCAAGGATTGCCACAAAAGGTGAACCTGGCGAAGAGTTGACAGTCAGACTTGAACTCAAACTCTTTGCAGATGTTGGAATTATTGGCTTACCAAATGCAGGCAAATCCACACTTATTTCTACAATATCCAACGCAAGACCAAAAATAGCTGGCTACCCTTTTACAACACTGGTGCCAAACCTTGGAGTTGTAAGGTACTCTGATGAACTCTCATTTGTTGTTGCTGATACGCCGGGGCTGGTAAGGGACGCCCATAGGGGAGTAGGTCTGGGAATAAAATTCCTGAGACATATTGAGAGATGCAAGATGTTTGTACATCTTGTAGCATATAGTCAAGATTCAAACATATTAAACGATATCTCCGACATAAACAGGGAGTTAAAACTCTATAAGCCGGAGCTTATGAAAAGACCAATGATTATTGCATTAAACAAGGTAGACCAGATACAGGATGAGAAGATGCTAATGAGCATATTGACAGAATTAAAAAGCAGATTTAAGAGATACAAAATTATACCAATAAGCAGTATTACCAGATCAGGTATAAAAGAATTACTAAATATCATAGCGAAAACCCTGATAAAATTAAGGAATAAGGAAAATGAACAGAAAAGAATTACTTAAAAAATTTGAAGTGCATAAAGCCAATCTAACATCTCTCGGTGTAAAAGAATTGATAATAAGTAGAGAGTGCTCACTTGAGAATGCCATAGATTCAACAATACCTGTAATAGTTGAAGTGCAGGAGGATACTTACGAATCCTATAATAAAATTAGTGAGTACCTCATTAGAAATATATACGAATACATAGAGGTAATCCCATCAGATTCTTTTGAAATTGGTCTGGATGAACATTTCAGAGAAGGTGCAATTAAAATAAAGTTTTAACCGGAGACAGAAATGAATCTTACATTCATGAATGACGAACAGAAGAGGGTTTTCGAGGAACAATACAAAAAGATTATGATAATAGGTATTGCTATCACAGCGAGCGTATTTCTATATGTGTTTATTGCATTCTTACCTCTTTCTACAAACTCAGAGGCAGCAAATATCATGCAACTCAGATATACTTTCCTGGCAATAGCCCTATTTGTGGCATTCGCTATAAGGATAATCAGGTCAACTATTATTAGGAAGGTAGAAAATCCTGATTTTAAGAATCTAATAAACAGGCTTACTGTTTCATCAATAATCACTTTTTCGCTCTGTGAATCAATAGCCATACTGGGATTCGTGGAATATTTTATGACAGGAATAATGATGGATCTTTATATTATGATATTTTTGTCTCTTGTATTCTCTGTAGTACATTTTCCACGCAAAAGTCACTGGGAGGCTTATATAAATCAGAATCTCAGAGGTTTTTCACAATAAGATATTATTTTTTCCAAGGTTCTGCCCTGTCAAAAACCACTTTCTCGCTCAATGATTTGTTGTATTCCTCATCTGAAAGAAACCCGAAGAGATTCATCTTATATAAAATATTCTGGATTTTTTCATACCATACATCTTTTATATCATTATTCAGATAATAAACATAATATCGATTCGGATTGGGAATAATTGATGCAAGGTAAGCCGCCTCAACAGGTCTTAATTCGGTAGCAGTTTTTCCAAAATAGTGTCTTGCTGCCTGACCTATTCCAAAAATATTTGGTCCCCATTCTATTCCATTTAAGTATATCTCAAGCATTCGCTCCTTACTCAGTGCTGCATCAAGTTCTATTGCAAGGAGCATCTCCTTCATCTTCCTTAAAAGTGTCTTCTCTTTTGTTAGAAACAGATTCTTGACAAGCTGTTGAGTTATAGTAGAACCCCCTCGCAAATATGGCTTACCCTTCTCAATGTTGTCAATTATTGCGCTCTCTATCTCTTTGAATTCAACCCCTTTGTGTCCAAAAAAGCCTGCATCTTCGCTCGATACCACAGCACCATATACATAAGTCGGCAACACCCCATAAGATACAAAATCAGGATTCTTTGCACCAACATACACCTTTATCTTCTTATCATTCCTATCAATAAAATCATAGACAAAATCGCTTTTCAAGTAATTGAGCCTTCTGGATTTTTGCTCTGGTTTATATACCTCCCCTGATATAGAGATATCATCAATCTTCCTTTCCTGATTAATATTCCCTGATGCAGATATCCTGATCCTTATCTCTCCACTCATATCAAACCCATCCATCTCCTCTCCATCAAAAAATCGGGCAAGGTCATTAAGATACAATCTCTCAGTCTTAAAATTAAAACTATAACTGCCCTTATAAAATCTCCCTGAGATACCAAATATCATATTACTCAAATCTATTTTCATATCCTCAAGTCTCAAAAGGCCAGAGGCGAGTGAAATACTCCCCTTACCATAGAGCAGAAACTTAGATATCTTAAATGGTCTCTCACCTATTAGTTTGTGTCGCAAAATCATATTCTTTACAGCAATATCTGAAAAATCAAATCTTATCTCATTATTTGACCTATTTATCACCGTTGAACCATCAAGTTTTCCCTCTATAATATCATCGTATCTACCGAGGTAATTCTTTAAGACAAAAGGTATATCTATATCCTTAAAAGAGATTTTTGCAGTCTGATTGGAAATATCTATATCCGACACCCTTAATCTATATCTATCCCTCAATTCAATCTCAAGATATCTTTCGTTATTCGAATATTTACCTGAGAGGTGAAACACCGCTCCAATCTTTTTATATGTGAGAGAAAACTTCTGGATATCAAATAATATATTATATTTTTTCCGCTCAGTATTACCTTTGAAATTCCTCTGAGAGGTTTTGAGATTTTGTAAATAATTCAGGTCAAATGAGGCATTATTGCATTTTATTGAAAAATCATTCTTTTGAAAGATCAACCTATTAAACAACCCCGTAAGGCTGCAATCTTCTGCCTCAGCAATCTGTCTCTCTTTTTCCGTAAGTCTTATACACTTAAATTCAATCCCCGAAAAAATCCCTATCTCACCCAGTTCATATACAATATTAAGCCTTTCAGACTTTAGTCTCTCATTAATCTGCAAACCCAGTCTCTCCTTAAAACCTGAAGAATTGATGTAAATTTTTATGATTATTGATGGGAAAAAGACAATCAAAATCAATGCGATTATAATATACAGGATAATCCTGTTTCTTCTCCTGTTAAGATACTTCATATACTGATGTCTGAGAGTCTCAAAATCTTATCGGGATTGAATTTTTCAATAATATTTCTTAGACGACCTAACTTTTTTTCAATTGGCACATTGAGATCAAATTGTGACTTAATAAGCCTTTTGTCATCACCAATATCTTTTGAATCCAGAAAATCTATCCCATGCAATTCAATGTTGAGAAATGAAAAATAGCCACATCTTTTTAATAGATATTTATACATCCATTCTCTATATCCCATAATAAAAGTTCCCACATATGGAAACCCAAACATACCAGCAGTGCTAATAGGTATCTCCATAATCTTACTATCAGAAGGAGAATATATCGTTTTTTCATCTGTAAAATAAGGGGTTCTCATGGCAAATGGCATTTTGATTGAGCCACAAATACTTCTACTCTCTCTACAAAAAACTTTATAAACAAAGATAATAAAACATTTTGCAAAATAATAAAACGGACTCGGAAGGATTGAAGAGTCATACCTGAATCCATGTGCAATCAAATATTCAAATACTCTCCTGTTGACATTATAACCGGGAGCACGAAAGCCACACATTTTATAACCAAGTTTGCTCAGGATGATATCATTGCATCCTGTTATTTCAGATTGGATACTCTGTTCATCAATCAGTGAGAAATTATACAAATGATTGTAGGTATGATTGGCAAGTTCATATTGATTCGCAACTGCATTTTTGAAATTCTCAACTACATTATCATTTTCAAACTGATTTCCAACTACAAACAGGGTCGGTTTTATGTTCAGTTCCTCAAAAAATTTATATATTCTAAAAATCGCCTTTGAATAGACAGGGTCCACATCATACTTTAAGACACTCTCTATACCGTGAATCTGATAGTAGCAATAAACGGGGTCAAGATCTATTGAGATAGAGAGAGTTTTCATCTACTTCTTCTTTTTTCGCCTCACCCAGTCAGGTATATTCTTCTGGGGCACACGCGAAAGGGAGAGCGAATATGCTGGAACATCCTCTGTAATTGTTGATCCTGCACCTATATATGAATTCTTACCTACACTAACTGGTGCTACAAACTGTGTATCAGAACCGACAAAGACTCCATCTGATAACACAGTCTTATACTTATTTGTCCCATCATAATTACAGGTAATTGTCCCTGCACCAATATTTACACCTGAGCCTATCTCTGCATCACCAAGATATGTAAGATGGTTTGCCTTGCTACCTTTTCCGAGATATGTCTTTTTTAGTTCAACAAAATTACCGATGTGAGCGCCCTCATCCACAATTGTATCAGGCCTGAGTCGTGCAAATGGCCCCAGAATGGCACCAGAGGCGACCTTTGCCTTTTCAATATGACAATAAGGTTTTATATGAACGCCATCTGATATCTCAGAATCCGATATTATCACACCTCTTTCAATTATTACATTAGAGCCTATTTTGCACCTCTTTGAGATCAGCACATCAGGATAAATAATAGTGTCCTGTCCAATACTTACATCCACACCAATAATAACAGATTCCGGATTTATAATTGTCACACCCGACAACATATGTTTCCTGTTTATTCTCTCCTGCAATATTTTATTAAGAATACTGAGTTCAACTCTATTGTTGGCACCGAGCAGAGACTCTTTTTCGGACTCATAGATTTTCACTGAATACCCATCTTTTATTGCCATAGAAAAAATATCAGGGAAGTAATACTCTTTCTGAACATTGTCATTCTTAAGTCGCTTAATATACTTTCTGGCAATATCAATATTTACAAGATATAGACCGGCATTTACCTCTTTGATCTTCTTTTCCTCTGGCGTCGCATCCTTCTCCTCTACAGTTTTATGCAGATCACTATTTTTATCTCTCACGACTCTGCCATACCGATTATCAGTTATAAAAGATGTCAATACAAGTTCAGAATTACTATAATTATCAAGAATGCCCTTTACGACAGATTCATCTATAAGTGGCATATCCCCATACAGTAGAAGAAATCTTTTATTCTTTATATATGGCAGGGCAATCTTTACAGCATCTCCAGTTCCTGCCTGAACCCTCTGGACAACAAATCTAATCCTATTTTCACCAAACTCCTTTACAACAAATTCCTTTACAATCTCTTTACCAGAACCGAGTACAAGAACTATGTCGTCTATCCCGGAATTAATAAGTGCCCTGATTGGATAGTAAATCATCGGTTTATCCAGGACATTGTGCATCACCTTGGGGAGATTTGATCTAAACCTGACTCCCTTTCCTGCCGCCAGCAGAATGGCTGAAACATTTCTACTTTTCATAATAAGATTACCCTATTTTTTCTTTTTTGAGACAGGCCTCTTTGCAGTTGTCGTTTTTGCCTTTGATGAGCTCTTTTTGCTTGATGTTTCTTTCTTTGACTTTGGAGATACAGCACCTTTTGATATTGTCTTTTTTTCTGCAGGCTTTCTGACAGATTTTTTACTCTCTCCCTTTTGTCTCTCCACCTTTTTCTCAACTACCTTCTTAACGGCCGGCTCCTCAGTCTTAAGTTCGTTTTCAACAACATCCTTGTTTGCTACTTCCTCAACGGGGGATGGAATAACTGCTGGCTCATCCACTCTTTTCTCAACAGGAGTAACTGGTTTTTCTGCCTCCGACTTTTTTTCTGATTCCTCCTCTTTCCTCTCCACATGAACAGTCTGAATGGGAGATCCCAGAACATTATCAATTCCCTTAATGGATGTATCCTTCTTCTGTGCTACTACCGCATCAAAGACAAATTTGACTACAGCAGACTGATTCTGGAGTACAACCTTCTTCCTGAACTCCTCAAACCCTATCCCACTGAAAACAATTGATAATAATTCTTCGCAAAAATTCCTGTGAACACTCTGAACTCCCGAAAAATCAAGGATAACATTGTTCTCCGGTTCCTTCCTGATAGAATCAAGAATACTTAATGCAATTCTGTGTCCCAGATCCTTTGAACTTAAGAAACCACCAAAATCCTTTAGAATTATTTTCATAAGACCCTCCTTTATTTGTTGCTAAAAATTTTGCTGTAATTCTCACGAGATAAAGAAAGAATATCCTCATGCAGACTCTTCCCCTTTGAATCCATTGTAACTACTGCAGGAAATCTTTCTACCTGAAGAACCCAGAGTGCATCAGGTACTCCAAACTCTTCCAGTTTGTAAACACCCAGAACTTTTTTAATGCTCTGACCTATATAAACAGCAGCACCTCCGACCGCGTGCAGATAAATAGCCCCATATTTTACCAGTCCATCAATGGTCTTTTTGCCCATTCCCCCCTTGCCAATCACACCTCTCAACCCATACCTTCTAATGACTTCTGCCTGATAAGGTTCTTCCCTTATGCTCGTGGTTGGACCGGCCGCCTTAAAGACATACTCATTATTTTCTTTTACCACTATAGGACCACAGTGATAAATAAATGTCCCATTTAAAATCTTCTTTAATTCGCTGTTATCGTTTTCAATAAGATATTTATGTGCGGCATCTCTGCCTGTTACAATAATACCTGTTATCTCCACCTCGTCACCAGCATTGAGAGCCCTGATTCTTTCTTCTGAAACTGGAGTCTTTATCTCAATCATCTTATTCCTCCAT
>JBBISZ010000115.1:0-8312 GCA_037441045.1 Deltaproteobacteria bacterium
CATTCTTAGAAAAAATTTGTAAAATTTGTCCAGAAATACTGCTAAATTTATTCATCGGAAGCCTCCTCTCAGAAATGTTTATATCATAAAATATTTAACTGATTGAGGCTTCCATTTGCAAAATTTATTCTGGACAGATGTGATGTCATACCAAAATTAAGATACTTAGAAAGAGTCTTTTATTTTGCCGACCTCGTGTTCTCTATTCAATTAGATTACATGAACAACCGTTACTGTTGCTTCCTGTCTCTTCTTTTACTGTATCAGCCGCTTTTACATCCACGGAATAAGCATCACCAGTCGTATCCGTTATAATATTTATATCCTCTGGCTCTATAACATCTTTCTCCGTTATATCAAAAATGGGTGTATCTGCTTCATCTGACAGTATTGTATCTTCTATAGAAATATTATCTGTAAGACCACCATCCACCAATTCATCATCCGGGTTCAGCCTTGCTATGTAATTTCTTGTTAATCCTCCTACACTGGTGAAGTGGCCTCCTATGAGTACTTTTTTATCTGTCTGCTCTACAATGTAATAAACCACGCTGTTAATATCAAGATTAAATGTAGTATCTATTGTACCATCAGAATTCAGCTCTGCCAGATATTTCTTTTCTACTCCTCCAATATTTGTAAAGCTTCCACCTGCAAGCATCTTATTGTCTTCCATTAAAGCAATTGAAGTAACTACACTGTTTGCCTCAGGGTTAAAGTTTGTGTCAATAGAACCATTGGGGTTAAGTCTTGCCAGATATTTCCTGTTTGTTCCCTCGATATTCAAAAATTTGCCCCCAATAATTATCTTATTATCTGGTTGTAAGAAAATGTAAGAAACTTCACCACTATCTACCCCTGCGTTAAAACTGGTATCTATCGTTCCATCGGGATTAATTCTTGCAATGTACTTCTTTTCAACTCCACCTACTTTTGTAAATCCACCTCCAATTAGTATCTTCCCATCAGGCTGCACTTTTATATTCTTAACATCATAGCTGACCTCGATACTAAAATCTGCATCGACCGTGCCATCAGGATTCAGTCGTGCCAAATTTCCTGCCGGGGTATTACCTACTTTTGTAAATCGACCTCCTATCAGAATCTTCCCGTCTTGTTGTAATGCAATGGTATAAATATTATTACCTACATTGTTTGTGATATTAGGGTCAAAGTTTGAATCGAGTGTCCCATCGGGATTGATTCTTGCCAGATAATTTATTGTGACCTCTCCAACTTTTCCAAATTCTCCTCCTATCAATATTTTTCCATCTTCTTGTAATGCAATAGCATAAACTTTATTATTTACATCTATGACGAAGTTTGAATCGAGTGTCCCATCGGGATTTAGCCTCGCCAGATAGTTTCTTGCAACACCTCCAACTCTGGTAAATTCACCTCCAATGAGTATCTTCCCATCGGGTAGTAAGGAAATAACATATACATTACTATTTACATCAGGGTTGAAGTCCTTGTCTACAGACACTCCATATAACTTTCCAACATTAAGAGTGATAAATAAAAGGAATGATAGAAAAAACACTTTAACAAGATAAGCAAAAACACATTTTCCAAACATTTCTTCCTCCTTTCTTGATTAATATGCAATTTCTATCACAAAACATATTAACTTTCAATATTAAAAATAACGACTTTCCAATTAATGAAGATCATCTTATGTTTGAATATTTATAAGAGTATAGGAACCTAACTTATGATCATTTAGAGAAAAATACACCTCAACACACAAAAACCACAATCATATAAATTTATATCCCAAATAAGACCTCAAATAGATAAAAAACACCGCCAAATTACCCAAAAAAATAGTAAAAGGAAATATTACAAACCTTTAATTATCTTCCACTCGCCGTTTTCTCTTACAAAAATCATCTCTGCTGTATCTGATGCTGTCTCCCATTTATCCCCTGAGGTTAATGACATCTGGAATTTTACAAAATAGTTATATTTGACAGATACCCTATCATTATCAAAGTCAATGGATTTGAGTCTTATTTCAAGCCCCTGAGCCTTTGTCTTTGCAAATTTTTCAGTCAGATTTTTCTTGAGTCCATCATAGTTGTAATCATCCTCAGGGTTTGAATTTCCTCCATTTTCATAAAAGTTTTTTGAGACGAGAGACATTATTGTATCGACATCCTTTTCATCATAAGCCCTTCTATATTTCTCTATCAGGATTAAAATTGCCCTATTTTCATCATTGTCAATAATCGTCGTCCCGGGTATATGTTTTGGTGGACAGGCAATAAATATCATAGCCACAAAAAGTATTAATGCGCTCAAAATTATTCTCATCATGTTATCACTCCTTTCATAAAAAGCAGGTTGATAATATTGTATGCTTCTGGATTTTGCAAGAACATTTCAGGAAAGATTATCGTTTATGTGGTGAGAGGAATATCAGAAACTTCCCTCCGCCCTACTGTTACCATGGTTACACCCGCGATGATAAATATACCTCCAATGAGTGTATAAATTGACGGAGATGTATTGAGAAAGATTGCAGATATTATTGCTGTAAAAATTGGGATGAGATTTGTAAAAAGAGATGCAATAGAACCTTCAATCCTAGAGAGTCCCCTTGCATATAGAAGATAAGCAAAAAATGTAGGAAAGACCCCCAAATACAGAAGCGCTACAACTGATTCCAGATTCCAGTCAAATTTCGGCGATGGATAATTCTCAATTATGGCGAGCGGGAGATAAAAGATTACAGTAAAGATTACCTGAAATGAGGCAAGTGTAAAGGAGTTGTATTTTTTAGCCAGACGGGAGAGAAGAACAGTAAAAGATGATGCAGTAATTGTTGCCAGAAAAACAAGAACAATCCCTTTTATAGAGGATTGAATTGTGGCATCCTGCGAATTGCCAGCAACCGAAATTATTGACACACCTACAACAGACAGAGCAATCCCTGCAATCTTTGAAATGGTAATCCTTTCTATCTTAAAGATAGCCGCAATAATCAAAACAAATACAGGTATCAGTGCTATTATTAGAGCTGCAATTGTTGGATCTGTCTCCTTAATTCCATAGGTCTCAAAGAGAAAATAAAGACCGGGTTCAAAAACGCACAAAAGGATCAGCCACTTCAGATCTTTCGTTTCTATTTTCTGCATTTTTATATATATTGTAGAAATAAGAACAATAGCCGCCCCAATTACATATCTCAAAAATATAAGAGTCATCGGCTGAATCTGAAATAGTGCAACCTTTGTTCCAACAAATGATCCACCCCAGAGAAGAGCAGCGATTGTAAGATATATATAATACCTCAACATAGGGATTATTCAGATAGCACCAATCATTTGGTTTTGCAAATGCCTTTATCTTTTGTTATAATATATCATATCTAAGGAGGTTATGATGAGAGCCATTTTTTCTACCCTTACTTTCATTGTTGTTCTAACTGTTTTTCAAAATGGCTATGGTGGGACAGACCCAAACTGTGAATATCCAAATGTTCTCATCTTGCTGGACAAATCGGGTTCTATGGATGACTCAATATCAGGTGGAAGAAAGTGGGATATTGCTTATAATGCAGTAAATTCAATATTAAACAATTTTTCTAATAATATTAGATTTGGACTTGCACTTTTTCCCTGGACTGGCTCATGCAGTGTTGGTCAGGTGCTTGTAAATGTTGGCGATAATACAGCCTCTCAAATATTGAGTACAATCCAACAGAATGAACCAAATGGAGCTACTCCTCTCGCCTCATCACTTTACAATATGAATAAATATTAAGGAATTCACGATCAAAGCAGAAGAAACTTCATACTTCTAATATCTGACGGTATGGATACCTGTTCAAATGATCCCTCTGGTGAACCAGTAAAAGCAACCCAACAACTATATAGTTCAGGTGTTGGTGTTTTTGTTGTAGGTTTCGGTTCGGGTGTAGATGCTCCTACACTCAATAATATGGCTACAGCAGGAGGTTATCCCCGAAGTGGAAATCCAAAATATTATCAGTGTGATAATGCCCAGGAACTCAATCAGGCACTCAATGACATACTGAAGATTATTTCTCAGGAAATATGTGATGGGAAGGACAATGACTGCAACGGAGAGATTGACGACAATATTGCTCCACAACCCTGCTCTGGTATGTGCAACAAGTCCGGGACACGCAGATGTGGAAATGGACAGTGGGGGCCCTGCAGAGATTATCAGGGAAATGAGATCCCACCAGAGGGAGATGAAGGTAAACCGTGTGATACAAAACAACAGGGCGTATGTAAGGACGGTATATGGAAATGTGATATAAATGGAAATCTACTCTGTGATCAACTGGTTCAACCTTCCTCTGAGGTGTGCGATGGCAAAGATAATGACTGCGACGGATTTACAGATGAGGATGAACAGGGAAATGCACTAAAAAGACAGTGTGAAGATATGTGTGGCTTCGGGTATGAATATTGCATAAATGGAACATATGACCCAAAAACATGCGATGGTCCAAAACCTAACAACGCCTGTGGAGAATGTGGACCCACACCAACTGAAATTTGCGATGGGAAAGATAATGATTGTAATGGATTTATTGACGACCTTGCCCCATGTGAAGGTGATAAAATATGCATAAGTGGAACATGTATGAGTTACTGTCAGGCGAATGAGTGCCCCAAAGGTACTACCTGCAAACAGGTCTCGCAGGGTATGGTATGCGTGCCCGATACAATTTTAGATTGTGTGGATGTAAAATGTCCCGATGGATTTGTATGTAAAGATGGTACATGTCAACCTATGCCCTGCACCGAAGGTGCTTCTAAATGTGAAAACGGAATGAGGAAAGTATGCAAGGATGAAATATGGATTGATGCTGCCTGCAAAAACGGATTTGAATGCAAAAACGGTGTATGTGTAGAAATCTCCTGCTATACAAAAGGCTGTCCTGACGGTTATATTTGCGAAAATGGATCCTGCAATAAAACGGATCCATGTAAAGATGTTGATTGCAAAAGTAATGAATTCTGTAGAGATGGTATCTGTGTAAAGGCATGTGGATTCATAAAATGTGATGATGGATATTACTGTGATGAATATGGTAACTGTGCTGTAGATAAATGCTATCAGATTAAATGCAAGGTTAATCAATATTGTACCGAAGGTAAATGCGTAGTGGACAAATGTTATATGGGCGGCTGTCCTTACAACAGGATCTGTAATCAGAGTACTGGAAGTTGTATTGATGACCCATGTACAGGAATAGAATGCCCCGAGACATTAAAATGCTATAAAGGACAATGCGTAAGACCTGAGGATGTACCGGTAGTAATCTACGATCCTGACATGGGAGTTGATGCTGGAACTGATGCTTCTTCGGATAATGGAAAGATTGATAGTTCAAGTCCTATAGATTACGGAAATCAGATTGAAGAAGATATTGGTTCACTTGAGGGCGGGTACAATCCAAATGCCTTTGACAGGAGCACATCATCAGGTTGTTCCTGCAGTCATCTCTTCTGAGGTGGAGAGCGGCAGAACGAAATAAAATGTAGAACCCTCACCATATTTGCTACTCACCCCCACAGAACCACCGTATTTTTCTATTATTCTTTTGACTATACCGAGTCCCAGACCCGTTCCTTCTAACTTCATCTTTTTTATATCAGATGATCTGAAAAAATCAGAAAAGAGTCTCGGGATCTCCTCATCTTTTATTCCATATCCAGTATCGCTGACAAGTATCTTTATATTTCCATTCAGCTTCTCTGTTGTAATTTTTACTGTACCGTTTTCACGGTTGTATTTTATGGCATTGGATATGTAGTTGTGAATCACTTCGTCTATCTTGATTGGGTCAGCTACAACAATAGCCTCTTTTAGATGAGGTTCAAAGATAATTTTGATATTCTTCTCCATAGCCACACTCTTGAACTCCTCCACAGATTCTGCAAGCAGAGTAATAATATCAAACTTCTTAACCCTCTTGCCTGCATCCTCTTCCATCTCTATTTCACCAAGTTTTAAGACATCACTTATGAGCTGCCTGAGACCATTGATTCGCACAAGAATCCTTTGCAATACCTTTTTTTGATCTTCACCAACTTCACCCATATAACCGTCAACCATACTCTGAATATATGATGTGATGGTATTTAATGGTGATTTTAGATCGTGTGTTGCTGATGCGAGAAAGAGAAGTCTCATCTCATCTTTCTTTTTCAATTTTTCATTCTTCTTTTCAAGTTCAACCTTAATCCTTTCAAGTTCATTTTGCTTCTTTCTCAAATCCCTCATTAAGAGTGAAGTTATTATTACAGATGTAATTTGTATGACAGAAAAGGCAAAAAGAGAACCAATAGAAAAAGTGAATGAATTAATATTTTCAAAAGGCAAAAAACCATCTATATGGAAATGGCTTAACAGCCCGATATGTTCAAAGATAGATATCGCTCCTACAAAAAGAATGGAAAACACAGTATAAATATAAGCCTCTATCGAAGAGATGATTATTGATGCAAAGATGGGATGAAAGATAAATACAAAGAGAAAAGGACTCTCTATGCCGCCTGAAAAATGAGTCAGGAAGCCAAGGGCAATCATATCAAATATTATCTGTATATGTGCGGAGATTCTGGCAAACTGAAGACATTTCGCTCCATTATATTTGATCTGGGACGCCTTAAACCAGAGATAAATCAGGATATTATAAGCAAATATCAGAACACCTATTAAATAAATTTTATTCTGTTGCAACCCGAGTGAAAAGATTTTTGTGGCAAAAAATGTAATCAGGATAATTGAGATAGCGGCAAGCCATCTGAGAGAGATAAACCAGTTTACATTATAAAGGAGAGATATTCTGGATATCTCAGAATCCTGTTCAAATATTTTTTTTACAAAACTCATTTTCTAAAAAATCCTCTGGATTTCTTTGCAGGTCTAACTCTGGCAATCTCAGCCAGTTCTCTTAAGAGTCTCTCCTCCTCAGAGGTTATCTTTTTTGGAATATTTACCTTAATATGCACGATGTGATCGCCATTTCCATAACCGTTGAGTCTTGGCATACCTGCCTCAGGTATTTTAATTGTATCTTCGGGCTGAGAGCCAGGCTTTATCTCTATCTCCTTCTCACCCCAGAGCGTTCTAATTTTTAGCGTTGTACCCAGTATCGCCTCAATGTAAGATATATTTACCTGTGAATGAATGTCTTCATTATCTCTTATAAGTTCCTTATCCTCAACCACATTTATTACGAGATAGAGATCACCAGCCCTGCCCCCTCCTGTTGGTGCCTCTCCTTCCCCTGAGAGTCTGAGTTGCATCCCTGTATCAACACCTGCAGGTATCTTTACCTTTAGAGATTTTTTTTGAGCAACGCTGCCTGTACCAGAGCATACCTCACATTTCTCTATAATAATCGTCCCCTTACCTCTGCAGCGACTACAGGTAGTTGAAATAACCATGAAACCAGCCCTTGAAGTCACCTGTCCTCTACCGTGACAGACGGGACAGCTCTGAGGATGTGTCCCTGTTTTTGACCCACTTCCGTTGCAGTTTGAGCAGATGGCCATCTTCTCAATCTCAATCTCTTTCTCTATTCCTCTGGCTGCCTCCTCAATGGTTATATCTACCTTTCTTGAAATATCTGCGCCTCTATAAGAACGCCTCCTTGAACTTCCAGTAGAAAAGCCAAAAAAGTCTTCAAAAATATCCGAAAAATTGGAAAAAATATCATCTATATCGCTATACTCACGATACCCGGACCCCTTCAAACCTTCGTGCCCGAATCTATCATACAGCTCTCTCTTCTGAGGATCTGACAATACTTCATAAGCCTCTGATGCCTCCTTGAACTTCTCCTCTGCGTCTTTGTCTCCGGGATTCCTATCGGGATGATATTGAAAGGCGAGTCTCCTATATGCGCTCTTGATCTCTTTAATATCTGCATTTCTGGACACACCCAGAACTTCATAATAATCTCTTTTAGATTTATCGCTCATAATTCTCCTTCTTTACAAAATAAAAACCCGTATAATAATATTACTTATTTTTATTTAGTCAACTGCTCTATACCGGTAAAATACTCATCTACTGGAAAATGCCCATTGATCCGGTAATAAAATATTTATTTAATCTATTATTACTAAATGTCATGTCACATTTTATTACTACATTGAAATGTCACATTCTTTAGATTTAAGGATCTTTTCCATGGATGATCTGGAGATGGTCTGTACCTTTCCTCTTTCATAGGTTCATACTTCCTTTTGTATAATATATCATAATTATGTCTGTAGCCTGAGTTTAGAAGTTCTGATGCTGATTTTAATGAAATAAAA
>JBBISZ010000116.1:0-8265 GCA_037441045.1 Deltaproteobacteria bacterium
TATGAGTACGGAGAGTATCATTCAGGTTGCTATAAGAAATACAGGTTCTGGTTCTGATTTTATTTCACAGATCAGATTGTCATTTCCGACTGGATATACTGTTACTAATGGTTCATCTCCCAATAACTGGGTTGTTCAATCTATCTCTTCTCCTTCAATAACCTTCAGGGCAAATAGCTGTTCTGATGTACTGAGTCCAGGAGGAATTATTAATTTTTATATAAATGTAATCCCACCCTCGGCAGCCAGTGATATAACAAATGATAAATTCAGTTTTATTGCTTCAAGAAATGTAGGTCCTAAAGGTTGTAAAAATCCGAGCCGTACAACTGCGAATAGTCCTTCTTTTACAAGATACTCACTATTAACAGAGATAAATGCCTCTCCATCTGCAATAAATGTCGGGGGTGATATATCGGTAATTTATAATATTACTAATAAAAGTTCAACGACTAAAAATGGTATTCTGCCTTCTATTCAGAAAGTATCAACAGATGGGGCAGATTGTACATTGTCTTCTCCATCTCCATCTTCCCTGAATTTAGCATCAGGCGCAACTGGAGTAATAACATATACTTGTAATGCAACGAGTAGCGGGAGTATTTTGTTTAGAGGATACGCCTATCTGGGAGCCAATGTATCATCACCAACTGCTGATTCCAACTCAGTGTCAATTGGGAATTTTACTTCTCAAATGTCACTTGAGCCTTCATCTATTGTTTCAGGGGATGATATAACTGTAATGATGACCGTAACAAACTGGGGATCTACAATAATTACAAATATTGTTCCTTCTTCTGCCTGCACATCATCGCCCGGAGGTCTCTGTTTTAGTGGAACTGCCTCATCCACTTATGTGAGTGGTCCCTACCCCTCATCCGTTAGTGAACTATTGCCCGGCCAGAGCACAACTTTCGTATGGAACTATGTGATTACGGGGAATGTAGGTTCTACATTTTCTTATAATGGATTTGCAACTGCAGATGGTGGAATAATTACGAATACGGCATTTACTGAGAGCGGAACTATTACCGCCTATTCTGTAAGTGTGTCTCCAGACTTCGTTCTAAGAAATTCCACAAATAAGACACTGACATTTACAATTAAAAATACATCTATCGTTGGAGTCAAAAATGTCACTATATACAATCCTAATACGACGATCTGGGTAAAGGCTACCCAATCAGGTGTCTCCTGTCAGGGCTGCACATGGACATACTCAAGACTCACAAATCCTGAGAGATATCAATTCTCAACAACCAATTCATCCTGCTATATTTATCAGAATGAACAGTGTGATTTTCCAGTAGTGTTTTCTCAGGTTGGAAGTTCTACAAATCCTCCCTCTACTACCAATTATTCATTTGAATCCCGTATAACAGACGCCAAAAATGTAGTAAGTAGATTTTATAATGATGTTCAGGTTATTGTCTCTCCTCCTCCTGAGGATGTGAGCTCTCTTGTAACAATTTCCAGAAATGGAGTCGTTAAAATTGTCTGGAATAATCCATCAGTTCATGATGGTGTCCTTATTCTCAGAACTACCGGAACCTCTACAGATTGTACCCCTCCTGATACTGCGCCCACAGATGGAGTTGAGTATTCAATTGGACAGAATATCGGGAATGCAACAGTAATTTATTCTGATTCTGGAGGCTCTTCCACCAGTACTTATTCTGATTCAAGTGTTACAAACGGCACAATATATTGTTATAAAATTTATAATCACAATGAATATTTTGTATATTCATCCGGGAATGTCCCATCTTCCAACGGTATAAAAGGCAATCCCACCAATGGAAATGAACCCAACCCGCTCTGGGTTTATTCTGTGGGTGTCTCATCTCTCTTTACGCCAGCGGTTTATCCAGGAACCAACATATATACATCTTCAAACCTTGGGACTGTAAATTCATTGAATCCATCCACAGGCGAGGAATATTACAGACCTCTATCGCTTGGTGGCGTGATAAATAACAGGTTTGTGGTTGTACCCCTTGAAGATAATACAAAGATGATACTTACAGGGGCACAAAATGGGTATGCTTATGGTATATATGCAGATACTGGTATTATAAGATGGTCTGTACAACTTACTACAGGAATGATAACGGCACCACCGGGTGTTATTCTGAGAAAGTATGCAAATTCTGCCTATCAGAGTAAATATTCTACAGATCTTGCATTCTTTGGAACGAGAAATTCAGATAGAGTCTCTAATAAAGTATTCGCTATCAATCCCTATAATGGTGCTATTGTCTGGACCTTTAATCAAAGCGGGGGCTATTCTGTTGATATAATTGTAGCCGGTCCAACAATTGATTATACAAATAACTGGCTATATGTAGCCAGCTATTCAGGGGCTTCTCAAAATCAGAATTCACTCTGGATCCTTGATATTATAAATAACGGTTCACTTCTGTATTCTGCAAACTACGGAGATATTGATTTTGGCGTAGCTTTATCAAACAACAGAACTGTTGCAAACTTTGCAAGCAAGACAACAGGGCTTGTGTATTCTATCAATAGTTCAGATAAGAGTCTCAGGTGGAGTTATAATCCCGGACTCGGTACAGGGATAAATTTCTCATATTTGCTCCCGCTCTCAGGTGGTTTTTTATTTACAGCCTCAGGTCATCTGATCAGGATTGTTGATAATGGAAGTAATGCTACAACACTTTATGATAAGAGTATTGCTGGTGCAACTCCTCCACTTCTGTCAGCCACATTAAATAAGGTTTATTTGGGATCAAACACAGGTACTCTATATCAGATTAACTTGTCTGATGGTACGACTGAGTATACAAGGAATGTAGGTTACACAATAGGGTATATGTCTGCTGATACATCACTTAAAAATATATACTTTGGAACAACGGATGGCAGGGTTTTTGCCTTCAGGGTTCCATTTACACAATAGTGAGGTGAGATATGAACAGAATAATTCTTTTTTTCCTGATTATTGTCATAATCTCAGGTGCTTCGTATGAAAATACTGGCAAAAATATAATTAAGTCTTTACCTGTAATTGGTTCTGAAAATATGGTCAGTATACCTGTTGTAGATTATAATAAACTCAGAAAGGCGGTTTCTAATTTTAAATTCTTTCCTGTAAGTTTTTATATCTCAAGTGATGAATGTGGCTCTATTGCAAACAAATTATATAAAGATTCTGATGTGGATTTTGATGTCTGTATTGGATTTAATGTGATTGACGATTTTCACTATCTCAGAATTGAACTGATTACACCTGAAGGGGCTATATATCAGTCATTGAATATTTTTATAGATAAACCTGATGCTGCTCCAAAAGTGATAAGATTTAAAAATGATTATACAGAATATCCGATTTCAAAACCGAAGATTCTAAAGAGTTTGAGTCTGATTGAGTCTAAATTACCAATAGCGGGCTCTTCAATTCAAACGCAGAATCTTACAGGCAGGTGGCGAGCAGATTTGTATATTGATGAATCCAGAGAACCTTATGGAACCCATGAATTTGAGATAGAATAATTATCTATGAAGTTTAAGGGGAAAAATAGCAAAAAAAAATATAAAAAGCCTAAGATTATTATGAGAATCAAAGACAAACCTACCATTGTTGCAGTAAGCTGTCAGAAGATATTCGGGGAAGATGAATTTTGTATTGCACAGCCACAGGTTTGAAATTATATTTTTCTGAGATTAATAGAAATTTGGGCTATTTTATCTGATATCCTGGTAGATAAATCGTCTTTATCAATTATCTAAAAACTAAATTTTTGATTTTTTGTAAAAATTATAATATAAATCTGGCGGTATTTATGAGAATTATATCAGGAAGATATAGAGGTAGAGTACTCAAATCTACAAAAGGGTTTAAATTGAGACCTACCGCAGACAGGGTAAGAGAATCTTACTTTAATATTATCGGGCAATTCTTTAGCGGTGCAAGGATTCTGGATCTTTATTGTGGGACTGGTGCAATAGGGCTTGAGTTTTTAAGCCGTGGCGCAGGACTGGCGGTTTTTGTGGATGAATCAGCAGAGTCTATATCTATTGCAAAGGCAAATGCCAGAGAAATGGGAATTCTTAATAGGTGTGTTTTTTATACAATGAGTGCTGAGCATTATATGCAGAGTAATAAGCGAGAGGTGTTTGATTATATTTATCTGGATCCTCCATATAGAGAGAACATCTCTTCAGCAATCTTAAAGATGGTTGATAACAATGTATTGTCAACCTCAGGTATATTAACCGTAGAGCATAGTAAGAGGACTATTTATCCTGATTCAATAGGAGAGCTGTATCTCTCAAAGAGGAGAAGATATGGAGATACTGTACTTTCTTTCTATACTTTTGATCCTATTTCAAAGGAGAGAATATGAAGATTGCTATATATCCTGGCTCTTTTGATCCCATAACAAACGGGCATATTGATATACTCAAAAGGGCACACAAGGTGTTTGATAAGGTAATCCTTGCAATAGCCTGTAACCCCAGAAAAAATTCACTTTTTACAGTGGAAGAACGATTAGTGCTTGCAAAGGAGATCTTTAAGAATGATAGGAGAGTTATTGTTGACTCGTTTACGGGCTTGCTCGTGGATTATGCCAGAAAGAAAAAATCAAATATTATTATTAGAGGTCTAAGAGCCGTTTCGGATTTTGAATATGAATTTCAGATGGCACATATGAATATGAAACTTGCTCCGGAGATAGAGACATTCTTTATGATGACGGGTTCTGAGCACTTTTATATTAGTTCTCAGACAGTTAAAGAGGTTGCCACTTTTAATGGTCCTGTCAGGGGGATTGTTCCACCAAATGTAGAAAAGGCACTAAGAAAAAAGTATAATATCAGATGAGTAATGCAAAACAAAAATGTCCAATCTGTGAATTTCAGAATGATGTCTCAATTTATGTAACGGGACAGAAGGCAAAGTGTACAAGATGTGGAATTATGTTTGAGGTAAAGAGGTCGGAGAGTTGCAATGAAAAGTCGTTACCATCAGATGAAAAAAGAGAGTCATCTGCGTCGCAGGGGAAGGATAGAGAGACACTGATTTATTCCGATATACCTCAGATATCGGGATATGAAATAGTAGGAATAATAGGTAAGGGAGGGATGGGTTCGGTTTATAAGGCAAAACAGCTCTCTTTGAACAGGCCTGTTGCTATAAAGGTTCTTATAAAAGAGTATGCAGAGCAGAAGGATTTTATACTTAGATTTAATCGGGAGGCTGAGGTGCTCGCCAGACTTTCGCACCCAAATATCGTACCTATTATAGACAAGGGCTCCACAAATGGACTGTTTTATTTTGTGATGGAATATATTGATGGAGAGACACTGAGGCAAAAATTAAAAAAGGGGAAGATGCCGTTTGACGAGGCTATCAAATATACTCTACAGATCTTAAGAGCGATATCATTTGCACATAAACAGAATGTTATACACAGAGACCTAAAGCCAGAAAATGTCCTGATAGATACTACCGGGAATGTCAGAATTGCTGATTTTGGACTTGCAGATATTGTCGGTGCTCAGAATGACTATTCTCTGACAGGTTCGGGCATGGCGATGGGGACAGCTCATTATATGGCTCCCGAGCAACGCAGGGATGCCAAGAGGGTGGACAGGAGGGCGGATATTTATTCACTCGGGATTACTCTTTATGAGATGCTTGCTGGAGAGATACCACAGGGTAATTATAAGAAGATATGTCAGATAAGAATGGATATCAATCCTGCATTTGATACAATTATTGAAAAGTCTATATCTTCAAGGGCTCAGGATAGATATCAGTCGGCAGAGGAGATGGCAACAGCCATAAGAGCGGCGCTGATTTCGGAGGATAAAAAGGAGACATTAATACCTCAGAATAAGATGGAGGAGGATGGGGGGGAGTTATTTGAGGTAAAATCCCGTGGAGCCAATTCATTATATCAGTTAAAGCGGAGAAGGATAATCATTTTTTCAGTAGTCTCTGCGGCGATTGTTTTATCTGTGCTGACGATTATAATCCTGTTGTTAAGATAATAGTTTTATAAGTTCATCAATTTCAAAGGGTTTATTAAGGAGATATACATCATTCTTGAGTTTCTTCAACTCTTCAATAACTTTTTCTTCTGTAATTCCACCCGTGATAAAAATAACTTTTTTACTTATATCTGGATGGATCTCCTTTATCATATTGTAAAATTCGAGCCCATTCATGTCGGGCATATTAATGTCCAGAATATATCTATCAAATCTCTCTTCGTTGAGCAGTCTATCAAGAGCCCTTGCTCCTGATGTCTCTATGTGTATTTCATAATTGTCAGAGAGATTCATTTTGAGCGCTGATAGAATAAACTCCTCATCATCCACAATAAGTACTTTCATCGGTTTTGTATCTTTACTGGCAATCTGTATCTCTGATGTAATTGGAGTCTGATGATCCTCTGTTAGTATGTTTTGAATAGCAGCAAGGAGTTCGTCTAAATCCAATGGCTTGTAGATTATATGTCTGAGGCCTTTTTTTATCAAATCCATTATTGTATCGTCCAGAACAAGCCCTGTATAAAGAACGATAGGTATCTGATTGTACTTCTCATTCAACTCATTATAAGTGTTTATGGCTGAAATTCTTGATAGATTGGAATCCAGAATGATAATAGACGGGACAGAAACCTTGAGGCTTTCAAATGCATCCAGAGAATCAATAGCGGTATATGCCTGATAACCGTTCTTAATTAGAAGCCTTTTTATAATCTCTCTCTCTATGCTGTTTTCAGAGATTATAAGTATTTTTTCATTGTTTCCAGTAACAGTATGGTCTACAAGATTATCTCCAATTTCTTCAATCACAGGCAAAGTAATAATAAATGTTGTACCTTTACCCTTTGTGGATTCAAATTCTATGCTACCGTGATGATTAATTATTGTATTGTAGGCAACGCTCAAACCCAGACCTGAACCAGGGCTTTTTTTGGAGGAGTAGTATGGGGCAAAGATATCTTTACCTGTCTTTTCATCTATTCCACAACCTGTATCGCTTATTCGTATCTCTATGAGTTTTTTTAGTGTGTCTGAATCAGTCCTGTTGGATGTAGAGATGGTGATTAATCCACCATCTGGCATAGCCTCTCTGGCATTTATAATGATATTGAGAAGTGATTGGAAAATGGCATTGTAATCTCCATTGACATAATTTGAAAGAGAATCGCGTTCTGTCTTTACTACTATGTTTCTGGGGGATGAACTTGTAGTAATATCGATAATTTCGTCAATTACATTCTGGATATCTACAGGTTTATAGTTGCCCTGTTCAATCCTTGAGAGATTATATATTCTGGATGTCAGTTTTGCGGCGTTTTTTACAAGCCTTTTTATTATATTGATTGCAAGTAATGAATTTTCATAGGATCCCTGTTCCTTATGAAGGTATTCAGCAAAACTATATATGCCTTCAAAGATATTATTAAAATTGTGTGCTATGCCACCAGTAAGCTTGTAGATTGTTTCCAGCCGATCAAAATAGTTCATCTTCTCCTTTTCGAGTTGCTCCCTCTTCTCCTGCAAGCGCTGCTCGGTAATATCAGTGAGCTGAAGCAGTGTGTGTTTTTTCTCATTTATAATGAGTCTAAATATCTTCAAAACAAGTATTCTATCTCTATTCTGTATATCCCGGGCTATTATCTCTTTTGGGCGATCATCTGTTAGAAATTCCTCTTTTATAAAAGGAAGAGCGGAGAATAGGTTCTGTTTTATAAGGGATGCCCTCTTGCCATTGTAGAAATTTTCAATCTGTATTCCTGCATCAATTATTTTATTGTCGTATACCAGAATAAAAATATCTGCGATATTACTGAGGATAGTGTTTGAAAAAGTCTCCCTCTCCTGAACCCTCTTTAGAAGTTTTAAGTGTTCTGTGTTGTCATACATTACTATAAGGTAGAAGTTCCTCTCCTGATATGAGATCTTTTCAGCCTCAAACAGTATCTGTCTGACTTCGTTAGAATTTGCAATGGGTATGTCTTTATAAAAAATCACATTCTGTTCTACTGTATTGACAATTTCCTCATAATTCTCTCTGCCGATTATCTCAATAGCCTTGAGTAGATTCTTCTCTGTTATCCCCAGAATTTTCATAGCCTGTTGATTTATGTCGATTATCTCATCATTTTCTACAAGCATTATTCCGTATTTTGATTCTTCCAAGATAGCCTCAAGTCTGAACTCCTTTTCTTTATTCTTTTCAAGAAGTTCTGCTGCATCAAAGTCAGTTTCTATGCAGGTAATATT
>JBBISZ010000117.1:0-8163 GCA_037441045.1 Deltaproteobacteria bacterium
TTCTAATAACTACTGGTCTATTGCTACTTAAAGCTCTCACACAATCTGGAACCAATCTATATTTTGCCCAATCACCTCCTCCAATTACATTTCCTGCTCTTGCTGTTGCAAATCCAATCAGCGGACCTATTTTTCTATTTCTAAAAAATGACTTCATGTATGCATTACATACTATTTCTGCCGCACCCTTACTTGCGCTATAGGGGTCAAACCCTCCCAGTCTATCCTCTTCTTTATATCCCCATATTTGTCCAATATTCTCATAACATTTATCTGAAGTAATAATCACTGAAACTCTAACAGAATTGTTATGTCTTATTGCTTCAAGGATGTTAACAGTACCCCCAATGTTAATATCAAAGGTATCTTTTGGTTTAAGATAGGAATCTCTTACAAGAGGCTGAGCTGCAAGATGAAAAACTATTTCTGGCTTAAACTTTTTAAATACTTTTTTTATTTTATTATAATCCCTTATATCAATTAGATATTCATCCGAAACAAGTTCTTTGAGTTTAATTAGTTTATAATGAGACGGATTTGCATTTGGAGGTAGTGCAACTCCACAGACCTCAGAGTCTAACTTTGACAACCAAAGAGCAAGCCAGCTACCTTTGAAACCAGTGTGGCCGGTAATAAGTACCCTTTTATTTTTATAGAAATTTCTTAGTTTCTTTATATCCATACTTTCCATGGTGCCTCTTTGTTATTCCATAAATATTCAAGTTCACTCTTGTCTCTCAGTGTATCCATAGGCTTCCAGAAACCGGAATGCCTGCAGGCCATAAGTTCTCCATCTCTTGCCAGATTCTCAAGAGGTTCTTTCTCCCATACAGTATCATCACCTTTAATATAATCTATGACTTTCTTATTAAGAACAAAGAATCCCCCATTTATCCAATTTCCATCTCCTCTCAATTTTTCATAAAAAGCTTCAACTTTATTCTCTTCATTTATTATTATCTTACCAAACCTCCCTGAAGGTTGAACTGCTGTAAGTGTTGCCAATTTGTTGTGACTCTTATGAAAATCCAAGAGTTTTTTAATATCTATATTTCCTACACCGTCACCATAAGTAAGCATAAATATTTCATCATCAATATATTTTGCTACTCTTTTTATCCTACCACCAGTCATAGTATTTATACCAGTATCAATAAGAGTAACTCTCCATGGTTCTGAACCTGTTTTATGATAAGTAAAAGAGTTGGTTGCTAAATCTATTGTAATATCAGATTGGTGCAAATAGTAGTTTGAAAAATATTCTTTTATAATATAGCCTTTATAACCAAGACAAATAATAAAATCATTAAATCCAAAATGAGAGTAAATTTTCATTATATGCCACAAAATAGGTCTCCCACCTATCTCTACCATAGGTTTTGGTTTCAACTCAGTTTCTTCAGACAATCTTGTGCCAAAACCTCCTGCCAGAATTACAACTTTCACTTAAAACCTCCTTATAAATTCAGATATTTTGTCCAGCGTGTAGCTTATCATATCACCTGTTATTCCAGGATATGTTCCGAGGAAAAATGTGTTGTTCATTACAAAATCAGTATTTTTTAATTCTCCCACTCTCCTATATTTAATATTCAAATATGCCGGCTGTCTAATAATATTACCAGCAAAGATATTTCTTGTTTCTATAAGATTTTCATTGAGATAATTAGTAAGTATTGTTCGATTGAAAGGGGCATCTTCTCTGACACTCAAAATAAAAGAAAACCACGCCGGATCAGAGTATGGTGTGGGTTCCGGAAGTATAAAAAACTTCTCATATTGCTTGAAACCTTCATACCAGAGATTAAAATTCTCCTTTCTACGCGTTACAAAATATTCCAGTTTTTCTAACTGAGCAATCCCTATAGCTGCCTGGAATTCTGTAGCTTTTAAGTTATACCCTATATGCGAATATACATATTTATGATCATATCCTTTGGGTAAATCTCCATATCTTTGTGAAAACCTTCTTCCGCAGGTATTGTTTTCTCCTGGCCCACAATAGCAATCACGACCCCAGTCTTTAAGAGATCTGATTGCCCTTGAAAGTTTCTCATCCGAGGTCAGCACAGCCCCACCCTCTCCAGTGGTAATATGATGCGCCGGGTAAAATGAGCAGGTAGAAATAACTCCATATGAACCAGTAAGCCTATTTTTATATCTCGAACCAAGAGCATCACAGTTATCTTCTATTAAATATAGTTCATATTTCTTTGCTATTTTTAAAATTGTCTCAATGTCAAAGGGATTACCTAAAGTATGAGCAATCATAATCGCTCTAGTTTTTTCAGATATAGCCTCCTCTACACTGCTAATATCAACATTATATGTAGGTATATAAATATCAACAAAAACGGGAGTTAATCCGTTTAGAATTATGGGATTTACTGTAGTTGGAAATCCTGCTGCTACAGTTATAACTTCATCACCTTCCCTCAATCTTTTTTCTCCAAGTAATGGACTCATAAGGCAACTAACTGCGAGGAGATTTGCAGAAGAACCAGAATTAACGAGGTAGGCATACTCATGACCTATCTTCTCGGCTAATTTGTTCTGAAATTCTTCAGTAAATCTTCCCTCTGTGAGCCAGAAATCGAGAGCAGCCTCTACAGCCATTTTTATCTCTCTATCATCAAAAACTCTGCCCGCATATCTAATAGGAGTCTTACCAGGAATAAACTCATTCCTGCTTAATTTCTCGTTATAATATAAACCTACTAAGTTTAAAATTTGGTTTCTCAATTCCTTTTCATTACTCATCATATTTACTCCCATTCATCTATCTTGATACTTTCATCTTTCACACCATAACTGGTTAATAATTTTCTAAAAGAATCTATCATTATTAGTGGACCTGACAGATACACAGTTATATTTCGCTCAGAAATATAATTCTGTAAATCCTTACTATCAATAATTCCCTTTTTTACTTTAATATTATTAGGCAAAAGCAAATCTTCCTCTTCACAATAAAATGAGTATTTGAAATTTTCAAGTTTTTCTACTGCACTAATTATTTCTCTCTCAAATATAAAAAGCCCCTTCTTTCTCACCCCATAGAATAAATGTATATTTCTCAGGGAACTTCTCTGACTTTCACAGATCAAGAATGGAATAAATGGCGTAATCCCTGTTCCACCTGCAACCAGAATAATATTATTTTCATCTCCAATAATAAACTGTCCATAAGGGTATTTTATCCATATTTCCTTGTCCTTTGAAATTACTTCTCTCATTCTTGCAGTAAATTTGCCCTTTATAGAATATGTTACTCTTATCAGATCATTATCCGGGGATGATGCAATAGAAAATATTCTCGATTCAGGCCAGAAACCATTTTGAGGGTCATAATTTTCCAGTGCAAGGTGCAAAAACTGACCTGGTTTAAATTTTACTCTCTTTTCAGGTAATAAAAATACAGAAGATACAGTCTCGCTGTGATATACAACTTCTACCACTTTGCATATTGTCTTTACAGGATTAGCCATTTCTCAATTTGTTTATTTTTCAATCCACCATCAATATCCACCCTGACACATTATATATAGAGACATTCTATGATTTCCCTGGTTATTCCTTATCATAAATAACAATTTTTTCATTTCATCAATCAAAGTAACCTCTATTTTATTTTATCAATTTAATTTACATTTGCCAGCTAAATGTTAATTATTTAAAACTCTTTTGCAAAGGACAATCCAGAATTATATTTGCTTAAATTATATCATACAAAATTCATATCTCCAGTGTTGAACTGCCTATAATTTTCTTAAAATTCTTACTTACTGAGTTATAATCCACTATATCAACCCGGTATGGTATATCAGATTCCTCAAAGTCGTATTTGATATTCGCCATTGTCAAAAGGTCTATTCTATGAGAGGCATCTATGGCAACATCTATATCAGAACGCTCAGTTGATCTATTATCTATCCTTAAACCAAAAATCCTGACCGTTGAACCATCAAGGTGTCTATTGATTATTTCTTTTATTTTTTCCTTCTGCATAATTTTATAAAACTACGGACTCAAAACATTGCATTGTCATTGCAATGTTTTTCTGAAAATATTGCAACGCCAGAGAAATATTGAATACAGGAAAATAGACACTCTTCATAATATCTCCACCGATGCCTCGTCTATGTCTGCCTCAACTGACATTCCGAGCATACTGATTGATATTATCAACTTTGTCCTGTTCTTGTGCCTCAAAAATATACCCTCAACCCCTGCAAGCGGTCCACTCTTTACTATTACTCTGTCTCCTTTTTGCAACCTGTTTATTCTTTCAAGATATACACCCGAACTTATTGCCTTCTCTATATTTTCAAGCTCTTTTTTTAACTGCTCTTTGTTTCTGGGCTCTATTATCTTTGCAACCTTTTTTGTCTTAAATATATCACTTCTGGGTATCCCATCGTAATCATAAAAGACATAACCACTGAACACCGGAAGCATTGACTCTCTGATGTGTCTTCCATAAATTCTTCGCTTTTTTATAAGTGGTAAATAATACTTTACTCCCTTTTTTTCAAGAAACTCTGCAACAACTTTTTCACATCTTGAATGTGTGTGTATCACCGCCCAGCTTTCAACAACAGGAAGCATATTGTTAATATCAGTCCTTAAAAAGTCCTTTAAAAGTTTCTACAAATCTCATCCCCTCAAAAGATCTGTCAAATTCAGATAGCCACCTTTCTATATATTGGGTGTTTAGATCCCTGTTTTTCCTTATTATAGACTTTACATCTTCTATATCCCTGGGTCTGCCAGCAAAAATTTTCTGTATAACCAGATCCTCTTTTGAAGCAAATCTGACATCCACACCATTTATATTTATCACATTTGCCCTTTTTATTGCCTCTTTTTCATACTCTGTAAAAGAAAGGATAAAATCAACTCTTATACCCAGACTATCCTCAATAGATGGCACAACCATTGTCTGTCTTGTAAACTTTTCAACATCTTCAATCAGAATTCTCAATTGTGCCTCTTTTATACATTCAAGTAATTCTGGAAGCCCTTCTAAATTAATTCCCAGAGTAATGTCAATATCCTTTGTCAGCCTCATCTCTCCATAAAGAAGTAATGCCTGCCCTCCAATTATGATGTAATCAATGTTTCTTTTAGTTAACGATGCACAAATTCTGGATATTATTTTTTCAAACATAGTTTGTTTAAGATTGCTGCTATCCTTATGTCCGTCTCAATCCCGTCAAGCGGATCTATTTTACAGAGAGTTCTGGCATACTGCCACATCTCAGAGTAGATTTTAAGTGCTTTGTTGTATTCCAGATTTTGAGAATATATCTGATAAGACTCCTCAAATTCCTCAAGCGCTTCTGGATCCTTTACCATGCTTTACTTACACTCCGTCCTCTTGAAGTTCACAACAAAATTAAATTTTTTTACACAAAATCAATCAATTAACAACAACAACCTGATAAACCAGTGTAGTTTTTATTATAAAAAGCAGGGATAGTCAAGGAAGTTATATTCTTGATAATGAATATATTTCCAAAAATCCCATATAAAAATATCTTGACATAATGCGTCAAAGATTGGTAATTGAAATGTCTATTAATTCGGTATGTAAATGAAACGATCAGTTTTGAAGAAAATACATAGAAGAGTTTTTTAATAACCTTATTAAAGGAGGCAAATCGTGAAGATTCTTGTAACGGCGAAGAGGGTTACAGACCCCGATATGAAGATCAAGGTAAAGCCAGACGGGACCGGTATTGTAACAGATGGGATGAACTATAAGATAAATCCCTTCTGCGAGATAGCGGTTGAAGAGGCTCTGAGAATCAGGGAGAAAGGGACTCAGGCAGAGATCGTTGTAGTCGGTATTGGTCCAAAAGAGGCTGCTACCGAGCTGAGAACAGCTCTCGCAATGGGCGCCGACAGGGCTATTCTGGTACTACATGATGCTTACTACGACTCCACTGTGGTAGCAAAAATCTTGAAGAAGATTGTTGAAGAGGAGAAGCCGGATTTGATTCTTACGGGAAAACAGGCGGTGGATGATGACTCCAATCAGGCATCACAGATGCTTGCTACACTGCTTGGTTATCCTCAGGCCTGCTTTGCCTCAAAGATTGAACTTGTTGACGGCGGCAAGAAGGCAAAGGTTACAAGGGAGGTGGACGGTGGACTTGAGACCATTCAGGTAGAACTCCCTGCTGTTGTTTCCGCTGATTTGAGACTCAATGAGCCAAGATATCCGACAGTCCCCAACATTCTCAAGGCAAAGAAGAAACCATTAAAGGAGGTCCCTGTAAATTCACTCGGGATTGATATCAGCCCGAAGACCGAGTTTGTCAAAATGACCGAACCTCCTACCCGAAAGGCTGGAATAAAGGTTCCGGATGTTGCAACACTTATTGACAAACTCAAGAACGAATCAAAAGTTATATAAGGAGGCGAATTATGGCAAAGGTATTGGTTATTGCAGAACATTCAAAAGGTCAGATAAAGAAGGCGACTCTCTCCTCACTTACTGCCGCATCAAAGATAGGGGCATTTTCCATTGTGGTAGCAGGTAAGGATATAAAGGGTGTCGCAGATGCATATGCGAAGTACGGCGCTGAGAAGGTCTTTTATGTAGATGGCGACCTCTTCAAAAATTATATCGCCGAAAATTATGCCGAGGCAATCGCTCAGCTTATAAAGGCCCAAAACTTCGAATATGTATTCGGTTCTGCCACTGCATTTACAAAGGATCTCATCCCGAGAATCGCTGCAAAGTTTGATGCCGGGATGGCATCGGAGGTACTGGCTATTGAGGTTAACGGAAATGATGTTCTATTTGCCAGACCGATGTGGGCAGGAAATGCAATTGCGCATATCAAAATAAAATCGCCTGTAAAGTTTGCAACCATAAGAGCCACTGAGTTTGATCATGCGAAGGAGATCGGTGCTTCATCTCCTGTAGAGGCGTTTGTTGCAAATGTGGATAGCTCCAAAGCAAAGGTTGAATATATTGAGTTTGCCGAGACCAAGAGTGAGAGACCCGAACTTACTGAGGCAAGAGTCGTTGTCTCCGGAGGCCGTGGAGCTAAAGGTCCAGAGGGCTTTAAACTTATTGAAGATCTTGCAGATATTCTGAATGCTGCCGTCGGAGCCTCAAGAGCCGCTGTGGACTCAGGATGGGTCCCAAATGATCTTCAGGTTGGTCAGACCGGGAAGATCGTAGCTCCCGAATTATATATTGCCTGTGGAATCTCAGGTGCAATTCAGCATCTGGCAGGAATGAAAGGTTCCAAGGTGATCGTGGCTATCAATAAGGATGAAGAGGCTCCAATCTTCCAGGTGGCAGACTACGGACTGGTTGCAGATATGTTCAAGGCTCTGCCAGAGATAATCTCCTCTATTAAGGCTTCAAAGTAATACAAAAGCTTACGAAGGAGTAAAAAAATGTCTTTGACGCACCAGAACCTTATAGGATTGATATCAGGAAGTGAGACTGAAAGTTCTCTGATCCCAACACATAACAGCATCTTTTCAATGATACTTTTTGTACTGGTCATTGCAATAGGGCTGGCTGTCTTTGCATATCTCATTTATCAGAGATGGCAGATTCTAAAAATTGGAAAATACGAGGACAGATTCTCAAATTTTGGGGCAAGGATAAAAAATGTAATAGTGGTAGCATTTTTACAGAAGAGGATCTTCAATGAACTTCAGGCTGGAATTATGCACGCCTTTATATTCTGGGGCTTCTGCGTGGTTTCAATTAACTCTCTTACATTTTTAGGAGAGGGATTTATATCCGGCTTTCATCTACCATTTCTGGGTCCTGATCAGATTTTAGGCAAATTTTATGGATTTATGAAAGACCTATTTGAGGTTCTGGTGCTCATAGGACTTGCGATCGCATTTTACAGAAGGTTGATACTTAAGCCAAAGAGACTCACATACTCCTTTGAGGCAAATCTGATTCTGATATTTATTCTCCTGCTTATGATAAGCGACTTCTTTATGTTTGGAATAAAACTCAATGCTCATCAGCTCCCCGAGGAGTTTTCAAAATTTGTATTTGCATCAGCGTTTGCAGGTAAATTGATTTCAAACTGGTCTATGGATGCTCAGGAATCCTTCTTTATGATAAATTTCTGGTTGCACCTTGTCATATTCTTTGCATTCTTGAATGTACTGCCT